>RFVE01000067.1 GCA_009922585.1 Planctomycetia bacterium | reverse complement strand
CGGCACCCTTCCCTGCACCGTCGCAGCGAGGTGGCTCAGGCGGTCGAACGAGAGCTGATGAGTGTGCTGGGCATCGAAAAATATGCCACCAACACCCTGCTTTCGACCCTGGCGGTCGACTATGACCCGCGGCATCTCTCACGGCAGCAGGTCGTCGAGATCCTCGACGGTGTGCTGGCTGGGACAACCGTTCCGAAAAAACTCGACAAACTCGATTTGTCACTCGCCCTGTGTACCGCCAGTCTGCCATTGGCGGCGGCGGCCCAGTTCGCCTTTCCACCGCTGCTGCCGGTGGCGGCGGTCCTGTTTGCCTACACCTCGATTCCAACCTTCCAGGGAGCCTACGAACTCACTTTCAAAGAGAAACGGCTCGGCTGCGACACGCTCGATGCCATCGTCGTAGTCGGCTGTCTGGCGACCCTGCAAATTTTTCCGGGGGCGGTCCTCTGCTGGTGCCTGGCTCTGGGACGGACACTGGTGCAGCGGACTGAAGACCGCTCGAAGAAGATGCTGCTCAATGTTTTCGGCAAGCAGCCCCGGTTTGTCTGGGTAGTCCAGGATGGGGTCGAGATTCAGGTGCCGATGCAGGATCTCAAGCAAGGCGACATCATTGTGGTCAACACGGGCGACGTGATGCCGGTCGATGGCGTGGTCGCTGAAGGCTTTGCCATGATCGACCAGCATGCCCTCACCGGCGAGAGCACCCCGGCTGAAAAAGGACCGGGCGACCGGGTCTTTGCCTCGACCGTGCTGGTGGCCGGCAAGGTGTTTGTGGCGGTTGAATGCAGTGGCTCCGAGACTGCCAGCGCGAAGATTGGCAAGATTCTCGCCGACACCGCTGGGTACAAACTCTCCCGGCAGCATGCTGGTGAGCGTCTGGCCGACCGGGCAGCCGGGCCGATGATCGGCCTCGGGGCACTTGGCTATGCCGCGTTGGGACCGGCTGGGGCAGTTGCCATTGTCAACTGCGACCTCGGTACCGGTATTCGGATGGCTGCGCCGTTGGCAATGCTTAGCTCGCTCTCGCTCTGTGCGAGCAAGGGTATTCTCATCAAAGACGGTCGGGCCCTCGACCTGATGAACGAGATCGACACGGTGCTGTTCGATAAGACTGGCACGCTCACCCGCGAGCGGCCCGAAGTCGGTACGATTCACGCCTGCAATGGCTGGGATGAGGAGTCAATTCTGCGGTACGCCGCTGCGGCTGAGCAGAAGTTTCACCACCCGATCGCTCTAGCGATTTTGCACGCCGCTGAGGAACGCGGGTTGGAACTGCCGCCGGTGGAGGACAGCGAACTGAAGGTCGGCTTCGGGATCACGGTGCAACTCGACGGCCATTCGGTACGGGTTGGGAGCCGTCGGTTCATCGAGCAGGAGGGCATTGAAATCACCGCTGATGTGGCGGCTGCCCTCGAACGGGCCCATACCCTCGGCAACACGATGGTGCTGGTAGCTGTCGATGACGCTCTGGGTGGTGCAATCGAACTCCAGGCTTCGATCCGACCGGAGGTCACGGAGATTGTCAGAGGGCTACGTGACCGCGGCATCAAGCATCTGGCGATCATCTCGGGTGACCACGAGGCACCGACCAAGCGGCTGGCCGAAGAACTCGGGATGGACCGCTACTTTTCCCAGGTGCTGCCAGCTGACAAGGCTGACTATGTTGCCAGGCTCCAGGCCGAGGGCAAGAAGGTCTGTTTCGTGGGCGATGGCATCAACGATTCGATCGCCCTCAAGAAGGCGAATGTCTCGATCTCGTTGCGGGGTGCTTCGACGATCGCCACCGACACGGCGCACATCGTTTTCCTCGACGAAGGCTTGGCACACCTCTGCGAACTCCGTGATATTGCCCAGAACCTGCATCGCAACGTCAAGCGAAGTTGGAACATGATCGTTATCCCAAACGTCATCTGTGTGGCGGGTGTGTTCACGGCTGGCTTTGGCATCTGGGCCAGCGTTGTCTTCAATAACATCACTGCAGTGGCGGCGTTGGCCAACGGTCTCTGGCCGATGCGGCAAGTTGCAGCCAACGAGAAGAAGCGGCGGCAGGCATTAGCGGCAGCGGGGAGGGAAGAACATGCGGGGCAGTCACCGGCGGCGGCCGCCGCACCGCCCATCGATGCGACGGCAGCGCGTTCGGCGGCGGTTGAGCAGGTCCATGACCAGCCGGGAAGTCGTGCAACAGCCAACGGCGGCATGCCCAACAGCAAGAGTTTCGCGGACTGGCAAGTAAGTAGCGAGTCAACAGGTGTTGTCAGCTAGTCAGCTATCAGGATGTTCCCCGTAGATATCGAAGCAGGCAATTCAGTTGGGATACTGACGGGGCCACGGCGGTGAAGCTGAGGCTGAGGAAGTAAAACATGCCGGTAAGCCTGAACGATCTAGCCGCAGCCCCGGTCAGCCACTTGGCTGTTAGCGTTGATGCCCGCCGGCGACTTGTACACGTGCGGTCACCTGCTCTGCGGCGGGGGCAGGCTCGGTCACGGTTGCAGTTTCTTGCTCGTGCGTTTGCCTGCCCGCTTGTTCACCAGGTCAGCGTGAATGCAAGAGCCGGTACGGCGGAGATCAGCTTGCTGTCGACGGCAACACCGCTTGCAAACGCAGTTGCTGAACTGGCCCGAGCGATCCGCGGCCAGGCTGATGGAGCGGCGATTGCGGTACCCCGTGATTGCCTTGACCGAGCATGCGTGACAGTTGAGCGACTGGGCGGCCGACTGGTGACCTGGCGGGTCGGTTCCGATCGACCGGACGTGCTCCGGCTGCGGCACCCGCGGCTGCGGAGGGACCGGGTTCTGGCCCGTCGTCTTGAGCGGATGTTGCTGGCGATTCCGGGAGTCAAAGATGTGCAGCTGACCAGTTGGAGGGCCGATCTCGTAGTCCGGTTTGACCAGCAGCGGCTGGACACCGAAACGCTGCTGACAGTGCTTCAGCACGCGGTCGATGAGCAGGCGGGAACCCCCCTGCGGGCTTCGCCACTGGAGATGGCAAACACAACGACGACGCTTGGTGTTGCTGCCCTGGCTGACTTTGTCGTGCCGGCGTTGGCTCCGGTGAGTGGTTGCCTGCTCGTCGGGAACAATCTGCGGACCTTTGCTGCGGTCGCGGGGGATATCCGGCGCCGCCGGATCGGCATGCCGACGCTGGCCACGGCGATCATTCTGGGCACGTTGGCGACGGGCCAATTCCTTGCCTCGGGCGTCATGGCCTGGTCATACGACTTCTGGAAGCGGCGGCATCGGCGGGACATCGAAGCGGAACGGCGGTTGCTGCTCGACGATGCCATTCCGCTGCCGACCTGTTCTCGCCTCAGCCAGAGTGACAATCGGGGCCGGGTGCGACCCCTTGAGTCCTTTGCGGTCGGCGATCGGTTGAGGCTGACGACCTGGGATGTTGTGCCGGTCGATGGTGTGGTCTTCTCCGGGGGCGGGGTCGTGGATGAGCGGTGTGTCCGGGGGATTGCTGGCGGCCGAACCATTGCTGTCGGTGATCAGCTCTTGGCGGGTACGATGCTGATCGGTGGCGACCTTGAACTCGAAGCAACCGCCGCTGCCGCCGACTCTCGCATTAGTCAAATTGCTGGCATCCTCAATGAGGCAACCCTCCACCGGCCGGGCCGCATGGCCCCGACCGCCCAGGCGGAGCGGTTTGCCGAGGAGCTGGCCGGTCCTGCGCTGGCCACTGCCGGCTTGGGGCTCTTGGCGGGGGATGTCGCCACCGCGGTGGCAATCATGCGGCCAGATTATGCCAGTGCTGAGGCGGTGGCGGTCTCGTTTGAGGATCTCGACGCCGTGGCCTGCGGGCTAGCTGCCGGCTTCCTCCTCAGTTCGGCTGCCGCGGTGGACGCACTGGCTGCGGCCGAGACGCTGGTTGTTGTCGAGCATGAAGCCCTGACCGCACGAGGCGTCGATCTTGTTGGCGTCCAGACGTCGCTCGCGGATGAACGCGAGGCAGTCCGCTGGGCCGCAAGTCTGGCCCGGCATCTGGCCTGCGAGCGGCGTGCAGCGCTCCTCGAGGCGGCGCGTGCCCATCGGTGCGTCCTTGTGGATCCACCGGTGGAGTCCTTCGGTGATGCGGCCGGGGTGGCCATCGCCTGCCGGCATGGAGGAAGAAGCTTCGTCCTGCGTGAGGCAGAACTGCCGGTGAGGGGTATGCCGGCAGCCCTGACGCTTGAGATCGACTGCCTCCCGGTGGGGCGGTTTACGTTTCGGGAATCACCACGGCGACGCTGTCGGCTGGTCGAGCAGCTGCGTGAGTTGAAGCCGATGCGAACCATCCTCCACGTCGGCGGTTCGTCGGCAGGCGAGGACCAGGCCAGTGGGAGGTTCGCAGATCTTGGGTTTGACGAGATCCGTGGTGGAGCCGATCCGGAGGCCGTTGCCGCGACGGTTCGGGCAATCCATCAGACCGGCCGTCGGGTAGCTGTGGCCGGGCCGACAACTGCGATCGTGGCGGCGGCAAAAATTGCCGACGTCGCAATCGATCTCGGACGGGACGGGGCGCCAACCGTCTCGCCGGCCGCCGTGGGGATGGTGTCGCTCTCCGGTCGGCTCGACACACTGCCGGAGTTGGTGGCGGCGGCCGGTGACCGCCAAGCCCGCCTGGCAATGGCCCGTCGTTTAAGTGTATTGCCGAATTTGGCGTGCGTTTTTGGGGCGTTTTTTCTCGGGTTCACCAGTCTCGTCGCGGCTGTCGTCACCAACGTGGGAACTCTCAGCATTTATAATCGATCGACCAGGCGACTGCACGCCAACCGCCGGCAGCACTGGCTGACGCATCGCCCGACGCTGCCCGTGCGGCTCCGGTCCCTCGAGACAGTTGTCGCGGACACCGCTGCGGACCTGCCCGGCAGCCCCGACGTCCAGCCCGCTGCCACAGTGAAAGACAGAAGCGTTCAATGAGAATTTCCTCTTCAAGTGATGCGGCCAGCATGGAGGCCAACTACACTCCGCAGCGAGATACTGGTTGTCCGCCAGCAGTTGAGGAGCGTTCAGGAACAGTCGGTCAGGAGTCATTACCAACCGAAGCAGAAGCGACTTCCATGCAACCGCCACAGGAGGAAATGGAAGATCGTCTAGCGGCCCTGCCCAAAGAGGTGGGAGTCCTGCTGGTGACGATCGGCGCGATGGGAGTGGTCCTGCCTGGAATTGTTGGCACGCCGGCCCTGCTGGCCGGAGGGCTGCTGCTTTGGCCCCGCGGCTTCCGCTCGGTCAACGGCTGGTTGCAGAGGAAATGTCCGAAAATCCACCGCCACGGCGCCGCTCAACTCATCCGCTACCTTGATGACCTTGAACGACGGTATCCGACTTCAACCCATAGGGGATGATGATGACCGAAAACTCAATTCCTTCCGATGCCGCGAACGGCCAGCTCGTTGTTGGCCCGATGAACCAGCCGGCTCTTTCCCCCTACGAGGCGGCCCGGGTCCGCGAGATTGCCGCTTGGAAAAGCACCCGCGTCAGCCGACTCACTCAGATGATTGACACCCTGACCACACCGGTGACTTGGGCGGTTGGTCATTTCATTCCCCGGAAAGCGGTCACCAAGGTCGTGACTTCAATGGAGTGGGTGGCACTTCGTTCGGATCCGTTGAACGACGTGTTGAAGGCGGCCGGTGTTTCCAGCCTAACTGAGCTTCGTGCGGGGCGGCTGGAAGAGTGTGACGCCTTGGCTTCAATGTTTACGGCCCGGGCTGAGCGGTTTGCCGTTGTTGAATCGGCGGCTAGTGGGCTCGGTGGACCTCTGTTTCATGTGCCAGCCCAGCTGATCGCCGCGCTGCGGTCGATTGCCCGCATCGGTCACTGTTATGGCTATGAACTGGACGACGCGACTGGTCATGCAATGGTGCTCGACATCCTTGAGATCGCCACCCTCGACTCACTTGAGGAGAGGCAGCGGCTGATCGAACGGCTCCATGCCGCGATTGACCGGCAGGAAGGAGAGCTATCGGGTGGGGAGGATCTTTTGCACCGTGCCAGCCGGAATCTGATTGCCGAGGAGGCAGTCGACCTGATCCCAGTGGTGGGCACGGCCGTGTCCTTCCTGTTCGACAGCCAGTTTATGCATGGCGTCGACGAAGCGGCCCGACGGATCTTTCAGGAACGCTGGCTGCGGGACCATGGCCGAGTTGAGGAGATACCACCAGCACCGGTCGAGACGCGGCGGGGTAGCCTTGAGGAGCTTGGGCTGGCACTCGGCCAAGGGCTCTACTGCATCGGCGCTGTGACCGGGTTCACGGTCAGTTTTCCATGTCGTCTGGTGCAGCATGCGGTCGGCCGGACCAGCAATTCGGCCAGCCTGGGGGCTCGCCATGGCACCGATCGGGCCGTGAATGACGCGCGAGAGTTCTTGGCTGGTGTCAGGAGTTCCTACGAAGAACAGGCGGTGGCGGTCGACCCGCAGCCAGCCTGAGACCAAGCCCTCACGTGACCCCCGGTGCTGAAAACATTGGGAAAGTTTGCAACACGCCGGCGGCACAACTATTCTTAGGAGAAACCGGAGAATGAGCCATGAACAATTCTGAGACAGCCGCCCCTGATTCCGCTGCCGCCGACCCGCTCTCGGCGGTTGCTGACGCGATGCAACAGGCTGCTTCGAGCGTTCAGGAAGGGGCAACTGCTGCCCGGAACGCGGCCGAACAGGCATTGCCCTCGGTCGGGATGTTTGCAAACCGGTTTCTCTACACCACCTGCTACGCCGTTTCCTACGGCGTTGTCTTCCCGATGGCCCTCGTGGCCCTTTCGGTGCCGCAGAACAATCCTTTGGTTCATGGGATGATCGACGGTTCGCGGGCGGCCCGGAACAAGGTAGATGAGATCCTCGGCGGCGGCAGCCAGCCAGCCAGCGACGAGTCGGTCTGAGTCACCCGCTTGTTCGGTCAGGCCCAGCGTGGATCGACCCTAATGGCGGTCTGATGGATCAGTCATTGCTGAGATGATGTCGGTGAGTCCCGCAGCGAGCACCTGGGAGTGTGTCAGGCTTTGCTCCCAGAGTCTCCAGAAATCGACAGCGGCGGCTGGCCGACGCCCCAAAGCACCGAGTGCTGCCCCCAGTCGACGCATGGTCGACTGCGGCTGGCTGAGTTTGGCGACCTCCTCAGGCAGGGCCTCGTCGGCTGTGTCTGAAATCACACGGCAGGCCAGTACGCCGACATTGGCCGCGGCTGCGACTGCCCCGACAGCATACGACTCCATGTCGACAAGCCCCGCCCCGGTCGAATGATGCAAAGCTTTTTTTGTTGCCACGTCGGTGATGACTCTGGTCACCGTTAGCAGCGTGGTATTGCCGGGGGAAGACGCATCCCAGAGTGGCTCGGCCAGTTCGCGATCGATCGGAAGAGGTGGGCGTTGACGGTCACTGCCGTCAAGCAGCTGGCTGGGGAGAACAAGTTGCCCTCGGGTGAGGCCCGGGTCGAGGCCACCGGCAAAGCCAGCTGTCACTATTCGAACGGGGTGATGCCCGTCAATGATCAACTGGGTAGCCCGGGCAGCGGCGACCTCACCACAGCCACTGACGGCCCAGGCAATCGGTCGGTCGGCCAAAAGTCCCCGTGAAATACCGAGGCTGTTTGCCCGATAGCTGATAACCTCTGAGACTGTTTGCTCAAAGCTGTGAGCCTCGATGGGGAGGGCAAAGATGATGCCAAGACAACAGTCGGCAGCAGAGTCGACAGAGGGTGGCATGGTGGATGAAGGAGTTGCGTCGGCGGGAAGGCTCGGTGACCGTTCAGCTGCCACATTCTCCGTTAACGACCTGTGGCTGGCAGGCTGCGACGACTTTTGAGAACAGCCTCAATCGATCTCGCCACCTGAGTCGCCAGCACTCGGCAATGCAAAGGCATAGAGGTCATCGACAGCTACACCCTCGTCCTGCATCACTTTCAGGGCTGTTGAGTTGTAGCGGACCTCATCACCTGGCACGCGACCCTTGGCCCCCTGTGGAATGGGTGTCGTCGAACACCAGATAAGGTCTGCACCCGTCGCCTTCAGCCGTCGAGTGAGCGTCTGGAGATTTTTTCGGTAGGCCTCGAGGGGAACCTGAACCGGTCCCTTTGCCACGTCGACAAGGCTTCCGTGATCATTGATATGCTTGAGGTCATGTAGGCCCCAGTTGAAGTGAATCACATCCCATTGCTGATTGCCGAGCCAGGCATCGAGTTGGTCGAGACCCCGGGTGGTGGGGCCGCCATTGGTAGGGATTCGGTGGACGTTTGCCTTGCCTGCGAGCAATTCCCGCGTGGCAAGCGTGTAGCCGATGGAGATCGAGTCGCCGATCAGCAGGACTCGAGGAAGGCCGGCAACATCGGTGATGGGGGCCATCGCCGGATTCTGTCGACGTTGGCGTGGCTGCCCGATGGGCTCGGCGGCATCAACGAAGCATGTCCAGAGCAAGGGAAGCAGCAGGACAGGCAGGTGGCGGGTTGTGAGAGTCATCATCGACGCACCAGATTGAAGGAGAAGACTTTGGGCTGTGAGGTGGTCATATGCCCGGACCAACTCCCCACAGTTTTTCGAAGGCTGCAAGTATACGTAGCAACGCAGGGAGAGGACGAGTGGCTTTCTTGCGGGGCCTGAAGCAGCGGGGCAGTGATCCGTGGCAGCAGGTCATCAGCCGGATGAGAGGAAAACTCGAAAGCAGGTGCCTTGGCCGATGCTGCTCGTCACCTCGATCATGCCACGGTGACGTTCGGCAATCGACCGGCAGATGGCCAGCCCCAGGCCTCCACCCCTCACCTGGTTGCGGGTGCGGGCAAGATCGGACTGATAAAAGCGATCGAAGATCCGCGGCAGATGATCAGCGGCAATGCCACAGCCGGTGTCAGCGACCTCAAGTAGCACGCCGTCATTCTCAGGAATCACATTGATGGCGATGCGGCCCCCTGCCGGTGTGAATCGTAATGCGTTGTCAATAAGGTTGGCCAACAGTTGGCGGAGTTGGCGGGCGTCACCGCGGATACTGCAGGACTTGTCGTCGCTGGGGGATTTGCAGACGAGTTCAACATTTTGCTCATCCGCGACGCCAGCAAACATGGCGACGGTCTGGTCAGCCAATGGCCCGAGTAAAATCCGCTCGAGGCTGAGCCGGTCAGTCTCCGCTGCTGTTTCGGCCAGCAGGAGCAGGTCATTCGTCAGCCGGCCAAGCCGTTGTGTCTCTTCTAACAGGTCGGTGAGAGTTTCATGGTATTCGGCAGTTGAGCGGTCTCGGCTGATGGCCACCTCAAGCGTGTTCCGTATTGCTGCCAGCGGGCCACGAAGCTCATGGGCTGCATCGGCGACAAATTGCTGCTGTCTTTCAACGTGTCCGGCAACCTCGTCGAGCAGCCGGTTGATTGTTCGGGCGAGGTGGTCGAGTTCGTCACCAGTGCCACGGTCGGCCAGTCGGTCACCGAGTCGGGTTGGACGGAGCTGATCGGCCGAGTCCAAAATATCGGCGATCGGCCTTGTTGCCCGTAACGCCAGCCAATAGCCAGCCAGCGGCGTGATCACGGCGATCCCGAGGCCGACGGGAATGAGCAGGCGTGTCAGGGCATCGACATCCTCATCGAGGTAGCCAGTTGGCATGCCGATGCGAACATCAAAGTGATCGGCGGTTGGGTCATCGACGCGGGCCTGGGCGAAACGGTAGCCGGCAAGCTGGACCACATCCTCGTGCGGGCCGCCGGCCACCGGCCAGTCGAGGACAGCAGTTGGGCAGCCGTCGCTTTTCCAAATAGTTTGACCATCGGCGGCGAGGAGTTGGGTAAACCAGCCGCGGGCCTCGTGTCCCTCGGCCTTGCGGCGAAGTTCTGCGATGACCGCGGCGGTGTCGGGTGAAAAGTCGGCGAGGGCGAGGGCGACCTCGTTGACCTCGCCCACGAGGACCGCATCGGCCTCGCGGAAGAGCATGGTCCGGCCACCTACTCGCACCGCAAACAGGGCCGCCGCAACCGTCAGGAGGACCACCAGCGTGTTCCAGAGCGTCAGCCGGCCCCGAAGCGAAGCCCAGGGCAGCGGGTCAGCTGTCGGCGAGGGCATAGCCACGACCCCGTACGGTCAGGATGCAGGATCCAACGCGACCCTTGTCGAGCTTGGCTCGCAGCCGGGTGATGTGGACTTCAATCACGTTGGTGGGGCCGTCCCAGTCGAATCCCCAAACATGCTCACAAAGCATTTTACGGGTCACGACCTGCCCCCGGTAGCGGATCAGCAGTTCCAAGATGCTCAGTTCGGTTGGCGTGAGATCGACCTCCCGACTCCCAATTGTTACCCGCTTGGTGGCGAGATTCAGTCGCAGATCTCCCGCGGCCAATTCAGGGGCTGGTCGATCAGCGGCCCGGCGGTGGAGCACCTCGACCCGTGCCAGCAGTTCGTCAATTGAAAAGGGCTTGACGAGATAGTCATCGCAGCCGGCGTCAAAACCCTCAAGCTTGTCAGGCAGCGTGCCCTTGGCGGTGAGCATAATGACTGGTGTTCTGACACCTGCGGACCGGGCGGTCCGCAAAACATCGATGCCGGTGGTCCCCGGCAGCATTGAGTCGAGTACTACCAGATCGGCTGCCAGTACGGCGTTGTCCGCAATCGCTTCGGTGCCACTCTCGAGGCACCGGCAGGTGTGTCCCCGCTCCCGCAGCGCAGTGGCGACTGCCCGGGCAATCGCGGGGTCGTCTTCGATGATGGCAACATGCATGGGGGACGGCGGCCTTGCTGATCAGTGAGCGGTCGACCAGCCTGTTGGCCTACTCCCACTCGATCGTGGCGGGTGGTTTCGAGGAGATGTCGTAGACGACACGATTGACGCCGCGGACCTCGTTAATAATCCGGGTCGAGATTCGGCCGAGGACGTCGTAAGGAATGTGGCTCCAGTCGGCGGTCATGAAGTCTTCAGTCTCGACTGCCCGGACCGCCAGTACGTTTTCATAGGTGCGGGCATCCCCCATCACGCCAACACTCTCGACCGGCAGTAGCACGGCAAAGGCCTGTGAGATCTGCCGCATTAACCCGGCACCTCGCCGAGGCAGCGGACCGCCAGACCGGGCCCGGGAAAGGGATGCCGCCAGACAATTTTCTCCGGCAGGCCAAGGTTGAGGCCAAGCTGTCGAACCTCATCCTTGAAGAGATCACGCAGCGGCTCGATCAGTTCGAACTGCAGATCCTCTGGCAGTCCGCCAACATTGTGGTGCAGCTTGATTGTGGCAGCTGGGCCGTCGGCCGCTGCCCCGCTTTCAATCACGTCGGGGTAGAGCGTGCCCTGAGCGAGGAAGCGGGCATCCTCAATTTTTGCCGCCTCGTCCGTGAAGCATTCGATGAAGGTCCGGCCAATGCGACGCCGCTTTTCCTGGGGTTCGGTGATGCCAGCCAAAACATCCAGAAACCTGTCTGCAGCCGGTACCACGTGGAGGTCAGTCTTAAAGTGGTCTGAGAATTCCTCGATGACAGCCGCTGCCTCGTTCTTTCGCAGCAGCCCGTTATCGACCAGGATGCAGGAAAGCTGGTCGCCGATTGCCCGGCTGATCAGGGCGGCTACGACGGCTGAGTCAACGCCACCGGAGAGGCCACAGATCACCCTCCCCTGCCCGACCTGCTGCCTGATGGAGTCAATTGCCAACTGGGCAAAATCCTCCAGCCGCCAGGTGCCGTTGCAGCCGCACTCACGGCAGAGGAAGTTGGCCAGCATCGTGCTGCCAGCTGGGGTATGGGTTACCTCGGGATGAAACTGCAGGCCAAAGACCGGCAGTGAGCGGTGACGGACGGCGGCCAAGGGGCAGGTGGCCGTCTTGGCCAGCGGCACGAAATCAGCGGAGACCGTGGTGACCTGATCACCGTGGCTCATCCAGACATCGGTGGTGGTCGGCACGTTGGCGAAGATTGAGTCAGGGGCGAGGACGTCGCATTGGGCACGACCGTACTCACGAGCCTCAGCCCGGCCGACGTGGCCCCCGAGGGCCTCGCAAGCGGCCTGCATGCCATAACAGATGCCAAGCACCGGGATGCCGAGGCCGAATAGCCCAGGGTCACAGCGAGGGGCATCGTCCTCATAGATGCTGGCTGGCCCGCCAGAAAGAATGATCCCCCGCGGAGCGATTTCAGCAACACGCTGGGCGGTGATATCGTGCCGCACGATCTCGCAGTAGACATGCTGCTCGCGGACCCGCCGGGCAATGAGCTGGGCATACTGGGAGCCGAAGTCGAGGACAAGCACCCGCTCGGCATTGACGGTGTTGACGGAGGCAGTAGCTTCGGGGCGGCTGACTGGCTGGGGTGAGGCGACGGACACGACGGGAGATCCACGGGTGCTGCGGGAAAGCCCGACAGTATACCGACGATGAGCCGGCTGGTAGAGGTGGCCCGTCGGGGTAGCAGGAAGAACGGTTCCCGGCAGTTCTGCGACTGCTGGTAGAGTTGGGGCATGGGAGCCGCCGGGCTGCCAATTCTCACCAAGCTGGAGCCACCGCATGCTTGCCTTGCTAACAAACGACGACGGCATCTACGCCCCTGGGCTGGCTGCTCTGGAAAAAGCAATTTCCGGCCGGCTGGAGACGTCGGTGGTCGCCCCAGCGACCGAACAGAGCGGTGTCGGCCATGCCATCACCTTCCTCTCACCGCTCACAGCAAAAGAAGTCTTTGAGGGTGACCGTCGTCGTGGCTGGGCGGTCGATGGGAGCCCGGCTGATGCCGTCAAGCTGGGGATTGCCGAGTTCTGTCCACGGCGGCCCGATCTGGTCATCAGCGGAATCAACAGCGGCCTCAACGCCGGTATCAACGTGCTCTACTCGGGCACGGTTGCTGCTGCGATTGAGGGGGCGTTCTTTGGCATCACCAGCATTGCGGTTTCACTCGAATGGGACGATCACTTTGAGTACGATCGCGCCGCGAGGATGGGCCCGAAAGCCGCCCGCCGGAAGCCTGTTCAATATCAACATTCCGACAGCGGCCCTGCGGGGCACGCCAGCAGTTCGGGTCGTGCCAATGAGTGTGGC
>RFVE01000066.1 GCA_009922585.1 Planctomycetia bacterium | reverse complement strand
GAGTGTGTTTTCGCCCTTGACCATGCTTTCATAGATCTTTGTCCGGCCCTCAACGTCATCACTCTTGACGGTGAGGAGTTCCTGCAGAATGTAAGCTGCTCCATATGCCTCAAGTGCCCAGACTTCCATCTCGCCAAACCGCTGGCCTCCGAAGCGGGCCTTCCCACCGAGTGGCTGCTGGGTGATGAGCGAGTAGGGACCGGTTGAGCGGGCGTGAACCTTGTCGTCAACGAGATGGTGCAGCTTCAGCATGTAGATGTAGCCAACGGTCGTCTCTTGTTCGAGTGGCTCACCGGTGCGACCGTCAAACAGTTGTGCCTTACCATGCGGGGGCAACCCGGCATCGGCAAGCATCTGGTTGATCTCCTCCTCGCTCGCGCCGTCGAAGACCGGCGTGACGGCCTGGAAGCCGAGCATCTTTCCGGCCCAGCCGAGGTGGGTCTCGAGAATCTGGCCAACGTTCATTCGGCTTGGTACACCGAGCGGGTTGAGCATGATCTGTACCGGGGTGCCATCGGCCAGGAAGGGCATGTCCTCCTTCGGCAGGATTTTGGCGATCACTCCCTTGTTGCCATGGCGGCCAGCCATTTTGTCACCGACGGAGATCACCCGTTTTGCGGCGACATAGACCTTCACCATTTGGAGCACACCGGGACGAAGCTCGTCGCCCCGCTTCATGCTGTTGAGCCGACGCTCCTTGGCGTCGATTGCCTCTTCAACGGCAGGCCAAAGGGTCTTGTAAAGCTTCTCAATATCCGACTTCCGTTGCGGTGATCGGATATCGAGTTCTTCAAGGTTGAAAACGGCAGCCCGTTCAGCGACCACTTTGTGATCCTGATTGCGGACCAGCGGGCTGCCATCGGCGGCAGCCAATGGCTTTTGCAGCACCTTTTCGATTTCAGCTACCAGTCCGCCGAATGCCTCAGCGATGAGCAGGTTGCCCTCTGTTTCGGCGTCCTTGACCCGCTTCTGGAAGTCGCGTCGCTCCTCCTCCGACAGGCTCATCTGCCGAGCAAATTTTTCGGTGGCGATGACGATGCCTTCAACACCCGAGGGAACCTCGAGCGAGTCATTCTTCACATCTTCGCCGGCTCGTCCGAAAATCGCATGCAGCAATTTCTCTTCGGGGGTCAGTTCTGTTTTGCTCTTTGGCGAGACCTTGCCAACCAGAATGTCTCCGGGACGGACTCTTCGCTGATGATGATTGCATCTTCAAAGTTGAAGCCGTCCCAGGCCATGAAGCCGACGAGCACGTTTCGGCCCAGAGCCAACTCGCCCTTGTGAGTGGCGGCACCGTCAGCGATTACTTCTCCCTTTTCGACCTTCTGACCCAACTGCACGATCGGCTTTTGGTTTTGGCAGGTCCGCTCGTTGAGGCCGACATATTTTCGCAGCTTATAGATGTCACTGCCATTGATCTCAATTGTTTCAGCATCGACATAGGTGACGGTACCCTTCCGGGCAGCCCGCACCAGCAGGCCGGAATTGGTAGCCACATCACGCTCCATTCCGGTGGCAACAATCGGGGGTTCGGCCACCAGCAACGGAACTGCCTGACGCTGCATGTTCGAGCCCATCAATGCCCGGTTGGCGTCATCGTGCTCAAGGAAGGGAATCAGCCCGGCTGAGACGCCCACCATTTGGCTGGGGGCAACGTCGATGTATTCAATCTTGTCAGCGGGGACGAGCACGAAATCGCCACGGTGGCGGGCGACGATGGTCTCGCCATGCACTTTCCCGTCGGTGACGGGCGCGTCAGCCGGTGCCAGATAGGCTTCGTGTTCTTCATCGGCACGCAGCCAGACGACGTCGTCAAGGAGTTTCCCCTTCGAAACCTTGCGGTAAGGGGTCACCAGAAACCCATAGGAGTCCACGCCGGAATAGATGGCCAGGCTTGAAATCAGACCGATGTTCGTGCCTTCCGGTGTCTCAATGGGGCAAATCCGCCCGTAGTGCGAAATGTGTACATCGCGAACCTCAAAACCAGCCCGCTTCCGGTTCAGGCCACCTGGCCCCAGCGCCGACAGGCGTCGCTCGTGGGTGAGCATGGAAAGCGGGTTGGTCTGGTCGACGACCTGCGAGAGTTCGCCACGCCCGAAAAAGTATTCAATTGCCGCCGAGATGCTCTTAGGGTTGATGAGGGACCGAGGGGTCATCTCCGCAACGTCCTTCAGGCTCATTCGCTCCTGCACGGTTCGCCGCAGCTTGAGGAATCCCTTCCGGAGCTCATCACTGGCAAGCTCATCAATGGTTCGCAGCCGGCGATTCCCAAGGTGGTCGATGTCGTCAACTTCCACCGACTCGTTGTCACTGTCCATCAGTTCGAGGATGTAACGGATGGCTGCCACGAGATCATCAGCTCGCAGCGTCATCTCGGTCTCGGGAACCGACAGCCCCAATTTGCGATTGATCCGAAACCGGCCGACACGCCCCAGTCGGTACCGGTTCGTGTCCTTGAATTTTTCATCAAACAGCGTGATTGCTTTATCGAGCGCCGCGGGGTTGCCTGGCCGGAGCCGCTGATAGATCCGAATCAGAGCATCTTGATGACTTGGCGCGACTGCGGTCCGTTTCCGGGCCTCGTCAGCATCTTCCCGGAGGCTGTTTTCAATGAGCGGCAGCCTGTTGGGCTTGTTCCCCTCGATCACTTCCACCGCTTTTAGGCCGGAGGTGCAGATGAGTTCCGACTTGTCGCGGCTGATGGTGCATCCTGCTTCGACAATAATCTCGCCAGCTCGGTCGCTTCCCTTCGGGTAGACGATGTCGTCGGCGGCAATCTTGCCTTCGAGCTTGGCAACGCTGCGGCCGCCAGCAACTTTTTCAACCTTGGTTTTATTGAAAAGTTTAAGAATGTCGGCGTCACTGTTGAGCTTCGGGTCCATTGCTCGGAGCAGCGTCAGGGCCGAGAACTTTCCGCTCTGATCGATTCGGACCTGGAGCGTGTCTTTCTTCGAGATGTTGAGCTCGATCCAGCTACCGCGTTCAGGGATGATCCGGCAGTTGTACGTCTTCCTGTCGGTCGACTCAGTGTCAGCAACAAAATCGATTCCGGGCGATCGGTGCAGCTGACTAACAACGACTCGCTCAGCACCGTTGATGATGAACTCACCCCCGCCCATCATGATGGGGACATCACCCAGATAGACCTCTTCCTCAATGGGCTGCTCACGGATCAGCCTTAGCCAAACCCGCAATGGTCGGCCATAGGTGAGCCGCAGCTGGCGACATTCATCGGGAGCGTACCGCGGCTTACCGAGCTCGTACCGCACGTACTCCAGCCGTACGGTCTTGTCGTAACTTTCGATGGGGAAGATTTCCTGAAGCACCCCTTCGATGCCTTGATCCTTCCGCTTGCTGTGCGGAACGTCGTGCTGCAGGAAGGCGTCGTAGAACCGCGTCTGGATCTCGGTTAGATCAGGAATGGAATGGCTGCTGCGATTGCTGCCGAAGGCACGGATTTCGGTGGGCTGGAGTCGGCGAACAGCGCTAGTTGCCATGTGACAGGGCACTCCTCGGGGAGAATGGGATGCGGCAGGATTCAGAGGGAACGACAAAGAGCCGTTGGGATCCCTCGAAGCGAACTGCAGGTACGATCAGACCAGCCGTTCGCTAAAGGACGGCTACAGATTCAAGGTGGACCCGGTAGAATCCCCGGGGGACGCGGAGCGAGGACAACAAGAGACGGGCTGGCTGGGGTGCGACACACGCAAAAACTATACCATTTGCCAGCCAAACCGCCAAGGGCCTGGCTGGCAAACAGCCCCAGCAGCTTTTTCTACTTGATTGAGACCTTGGCTCCAGCTTCCTCGAGCTCCTTCTGGAGCTTTTCGGCGTCTTCTTTCGAGATGCCTTCTTTGACCTTGCTGGGGACTCCCTCCACCAGATCCTTTGCCTCTTTGAGGCCTAGGCCAGTGGCTCCCCGCACAACTTTGATGACGCCGATCTTTTGGTCGCCGAACGACTCGAGCACGACATCGAACTCGGTCTTCTCAGCAGCAGCCTCTCCGCCACCTTCGCCGCCACCAGCACCACCGCCAGCAGCGACCATCACGGCTCCGCCGGCCGCCGGCTTGATGCCGTGTACCTCATCAAGGTAATCCGACAATTCCTTCGCCGCCTTGAGCGTCAGGCCGACGATGCGATCTCCGAGTTCCTTCGTGTCTGCAGAAAATTCCCGGGTTGACTCTGTTGCTTCAGCCGTTGCCATCGATCGCGATCCTTTCCCTCGAGAAACCGGTGCTGGTGACCGCACCGAAATGATGAAACTGTCTGTTTGTTACTTCTACTGAGTTGTTGCTGTCTGCTGTTAAGCACTTTTTTCCAGCAGCATGATCATGCTGCCAGAAGCATCTGCGTTTATCCGTAGGCCGCTACTGAAATCACACAAGCCAGATTTTCGGTGGGCCGCGTAACGTGATTTCCAGAAAACAGAAGCCCTCTGTGATACCACGAATTTTTTTGCTGCCTAGCCCCAAAAGTTTTGGACTTGACATTTTTCTATGAAGCGGGCTTCAACCGAGCAGAACCGGCTTCCGCTGCCCTCTAGGCGGCCGAGTCGCCCTCCTCTTTTTCCAGGTCTTCGATCCTGCTGGCGAGTTGGCCGGCAAGGTTGGCCCCTCCGGCCAGAAGTTGGCCGGAGAGCGTCGCTCCGAGTGAGCAGAGCTGTCCTGAGAGAATTGAGAGCTGTTCAGCTCGCGAGGGCCACTTGGCGACCCGTTTGAGGTCTGCGGCTGCAAGCTTGGCACCATCCATCGCCCCGCCCTGGCATTCAAAGCCGGCAAAGTCGGGGAGGCCCGTGATCCGGTCCAACTCCTTCGCGAGGTCGACGATATCTTCACCGCCCCAGCAGACTGCAAGCATTCCAGCCTGATCCTCGAAGGCGGGTGCCAGTGGCGTGTCGGCCAGCGCCCGACGCGCCAGATTGTTCCGAATCAGTTGCAGGTTGATGTTCTTCTTCCGCAGCGCTAGCCGCAGTTGAGTTGTGCTCTGGGCATCAAGCGTTCCCAAGCTGACGAGAAAAACCTCTCCAACATCATCCAGTCGTGACCGGAGGGTCTGCATCATCAGGTCTTTGACAAGTTTGCTCATCGTCTCTGCGGATTGCTTGAGGGAGGGAAAGAACGTCTAAGAGGCAACGCGGTGATCAGGCCGCCACCATCACTCCGGGTGACATTGTGGCGGAGATCGCGACCGTCTTGATGTACTGGCCACGAACAGCTGTCGGCTGCATTGAACGGATGTGATCGATGAAAGCGTTAATGTTGTCGGCGAGTTTCTCGGCATCAAAACTGGCTTTTCCGACAGCCGCGTGAACGATGCCGGTTGGATCATTCCGAAATTCAACCTTGCCTGCCTTGTATTCCTTCACCGTCTTGGAAACATCGGCCGTCACGGTTCCAGCTCGCGGGCTCGGCATGAGGCCCCGAGGGCCAAGGATTTTTCCTAAAGGACCAACCAGCCCCATCATGTCGGGTGCAGCGATGCAGACGTCGAAGTCAGTCCAGCCATCCTTGATCTTTTTGGCGAGGTCATCGCCTCCGACTTCCTCCGCACCCGCGGCGCGGGCGTCATCCGCCAGGTTGCCCTTGGCAAACACCACAACTCGTTTGCTCTTGCCGATCCCGTGTGGGAGGACGATCGAGCCACGAACAATCTGATCGGCCTGTTTGGGATCGATGCCCAAACGAACATGAATCTCCACCGTCTGATCAAATTTTGTGGGCGGAAACTTCTTCAGTGCCGCCACCGCATCCGCCACGGGAAGTGGGTTGTCGTCCGCGGGTTTCACGGCTTGGGCGGCTTTCATCCTTTTTGTCAGAGGCACGGCTGGTTTTCCTGGCGTTGAATTCGAGTGAATATGGAAGTTGGTTTGTCAGACAGGGGCCGCCACGGGATCGTGGCCAATCGAGCCCCGAAGTATGGCGGATAATGGTGGGTTTTCAACCTTCGACCGTGATGCCCATGCTCCGGGCGGTCCCTTCAATCATTCTGCGGGCATGCTCGTCATCCCGCGCCTGAAGGTCGGCAGCCTTCATCCTTACGATTTCGTCAAGTTGGGCCACCGTCACTTTGCCAACCTTCGTCTTATTGGGAACGCCCGACCCCTTCGCCAGACCGGCAGCCTTTTTCAGCAGGGCTGCAGCTGGGGGGCTTTTGGTGACAAAATCGAACGATCTGTCGTTGTAAACTGTGACCACAACCGGAATGGGCATGCCGCCGGCGTCTTTTGTCTTGTCATTAAACTGCTGGACGAACTGGCCCAGATTGATGCCGAATCGGCCGAGGGACGTGCCAACCGGGGGGGCTGGGGTGGCCTGCCCGCCGGGAACCTGAAATTTAGCCTGTCCGGTCACCTGTTTTGCCATCGTTGGCTCCTTCAATCGGTCGCTGTGGAGAGCCTCACATCATGCCCTGAAAATCGTGATTGTCAAAGGCCCGGTGAAATGTGAGCAGTTTTTTTGGCTGCACTGTCAAGCCAGCACTTCTGTCGCCGACCCTGGAGGGGCGCCCCAACGGCTCCCGCCAATGGTTCTCGGCGGTGGGTTTCCGGCGT
Source organism: Planctomycetia bacterium (assembly GCA_009922585.1). GTDB lineage: Bacteria > Planctomycetota > Planctomycetia > Pirellulales > UBA1268 > UBA1268. The sequence goes on along the minus strand of RFVE01000066.1, from coordinate 6,499 downwards.
GGAGGCCGGCGGTGCGGCGTTCGGAAACCAAGAGCGGCAACAGCCGGACGTTTTGTCGCCGTCGCCCCCGGGGGAATTCATCTGTTTTGGCCCGCAGCGTCCTGCTGCGATCGCCCCTAGTGAACAACGGCCACGGGGGGCTTCGTCCACGTTAAACGAGCTAAACGGTCTCGATTTGCCAGTATTCGATATCGACCGGGGTCGAGCGTCCAAAGATGCTGAGCATGACCGTGACCCGGCCGTTTGCTTCGTCGATCTGTTCGACTTCGCCTTCGAAGTTCTCGAATGTACCCTCGTTGATTTTGACGCGGTCGCCCTTCTTGAAGTTGATTTTCAGCTTCGGGGTTTCTTCGGCCTTTTCTTCAACCTTGTGCAGGAGTTTGGCCACGTCTTGAGGGAGCATCGGGCTGGGCTTGCCGCCCGACCCGGTGAAGTCTCCAATGCCGCCAGTCTCCCGGACGAGGAACCAGGTCTCGTCGTTCAGCACCATATTTACCAGGATGTAGCCTGGGTAGAGCTTTCGCCAGACGACACGTTTCTTGCCGCTTTTGAACTCGGTTACCTGCTCCTTCGGCACGACCACTTCACCGAACCAGCGATCCATGCCCTGCATGGAGATTCGTCGCAGCAAGGTATCGCGAATGGAATCCTCGCGATTGCTCTGCACCTTGAGAATGTACCAGTCCATGTCGGCGAGTGAGGGCTCGTCCTCGTCGGCCTCTTCCTCGTCATCGCCATCGAGCAGCACCGGTTGGGCGTCCTCGCTTCCCGAAAATGGGTCGTCAAGTTCAACAGGGCCGTCATCATCGGCCTCCTCAGCCAAATCAGCATTTGATCCGAGCTGCTCGGCATCGTTGACCGATGCAGCTGTCTGATCAGGCTCGTTTGGTGGGGCCTCAGCTGGCTGGCTGGGGGCTGGGGCTGAAAGTTCAGCGGCGGCCGAAGGGTCACTGTCAGCCGGGTCAGTCGAAGGGAGGGCGTCGTGTTCTTGCATCGGCATCAGAGCAGTCGCTGGAGCCTCGGGGAGAGTGTGTGAACAGTGGTCGTCAGCCCTGCAGGGCTCGCAGCACGAACCACCAAAAAAGATCGTACACGGCAAGGATACCGGCCAAAACGAAGATCATGAAAATGATCACAATGGAACTGCGGATGACCTCGTCACGGGTTGGCCACGACACCTTGGTCATCTCGGTTTCCACCGCAATCAAGAAGTCGGCGACGGCTGGTGTCTGAACAATCCGAAAGGCCAGCCAGATCCCGGCCGCCATCAGCAGACCCGGCACGAGAAATCGTACCAGCCCCAGTTCGTCACCAAACGAGCTGCTGGCGTCGCCACCCAGCCAGAGCGGAAGGACCTGCGCCAGCCGCCAGACGCCCAGCCCGATGGCCAGACTCACGGCCGCAAAGGTGACCTGTCTGGTGACCCGGCCCTGCTGCCGCTTGTACAGCGAAAAACTCAAGAAGCCACCCCAAAATGATGCGGCCCGTTGTTGCGATCCTGCCATTCGGTTGTGCTGTCCCTATCTGCGAAAAATGCGGTGGGTTACTGTCGTGAACCTGGTCAGTGGCTGGGCTGGTGGATCCGATACAGCGGTCGACAAGCAGGGGCGGCGGGAATCGAACTCGCAACCTCTGGTTTTGGAGACCAGCGCTCTGCCAATTGAGCTACACCCCTGTGCCATGCGGTGAACCGGGAGTCGCCGGTTCACCGCACGCACGGTAAGTCGGCCGTCAGCCCCAGGAGGTACCCGGGGCCGACGGTCCGATTATCCAGAATTAGTCAAGGATCTTGGTGACGATACCTGAGCCAACCGTCCGGCCACCCTCACGGATAGCGAAGCGGACACCATCGTCCATGGCGATCGGCACCATCAACTCCACCTCCATTTTCACGTTGTCACCGGGCGAAACCATCTCGACGCCGCCCATCAGTTGGGTCGAACCGGTCACGTCAGTGGTCCGGAAGTAGAACTGGGGGCGGTAGCCAGCAAAGAACGGCGTGTGGCGACCACCCTCTTCTTTCGAGAGAACGTAGACCTCGCACTCGAACTTCTTGTGGGGGTTGATCGAGCCCGGCTTGGCCAGCACTTGCCCACGCTCGATGGAGTCGCGGGCGACGCCTCGAAGCAGGCAGCCGACGTTATCACCGGCCTGGCCACTGTCGAGCACCTTCTTGAACATTTCCACGCCAGTGACGGTGGTCTTGTCGGCCTTCTCTTTGAGGCCGACGATCTCAACCTCGTCACCAACCTTGACCACGCCCCGCTCAATTCGACCGGTGGCAACGGTACCGCGGCCTTCGATCGAGAAGACGTCCTCGACCGCCATCAGGAACGGCTTGTCAAGTTCGCGGGTCGGCTCAGGGATATAGCTGTCGACCGCGTCGAGCAGTTCCGAGATGCACTTGCTGGCCTCCGGGTCAGCGGGACTATCATAGGCCGGCTTGCCGGCGCCACGGATAATCGGAATGTCGTCGCCCGGGTAGCCATACTTGCTGAGGAGTTCCCGAATCTCCATTTCGACGAGATCAAGCAGTTCCGGATCGTCGACGAGGTCGACCTTGTTAAGGAACACGACCAACGCTGGCACACCGACCTGACGAGCGAGCAGGATGTGCTCTCGCGTCTGGGGCATCGGGCCGTCGGCGGCACTCACAACAAGAATCGCCCCGTCCATCTGGGCGGCTCCGGTGATCATGTTTTTGACAAAGTCGGCGTGGCCCGGGCAATCGATGTGGGCATAGTGCCGTTTGTCGGTTTCGTATTCAACGTGGCTGACTGCGATCGTCACCGTCTTGGTTTCGTCACGGACCGTGCCGCCCTTGGCGATGTCTGCGTAGCTTTTGGCGACAGCCAAGTCCTTCGCCGCCTGCACGGCGACAAGGGCACCCGTGAGCGTCGTTTTCCCGTGGTCGATGTGCCCGATCGTGCCGACGTTGACGTGGGGTTTTGTTCGCTCAAACGTATCCTTTGCCATGCTCTTTTCCTCGGCCTTTCCTCGTAGAAGGGGTGCAGGCTCCGTTGCCTGCCTAATTGAAAAACAAACCGCTTGGTCAGTCCGACCGGAAACGTCCGGACCGGATTGTATCGTCAAATGCTGTGCGTGGGGGCAAAACCCATTCGGTCAAAAACTGGCTGGGCTGCCGGAGAGCTGCTGATGGGACTTGAACCCATGACCTCGTCCTTACCAAGGACGCGCTCTACCACTGAGCTACAGCAGCCGATGTTTTTTGGTGTGACGGGGTCCTCGTGGTCGAGTTCAGGGAGTGGCTTGGTTCGGCGGATGAAAAAGCGGGTAGAGGGAATCGAACCCTCGTCTTTAGCTTGGAAGGCTATTGCTCTACCATTGAGCTACACCCGCAATTGGCCTTTCGGCGGATTCGCTGGATTGACCACCGGGAAGGACTCTTTCGCCAGCCGGCTGACACAGGGCACGCCGACTGGCACGGGGGGTAAAGTGGGGAGTGCAGGATTCGAACCTGCGAAGGCAGTGCCATCAGATTTACAGTCTGACCCCTTTGACCGCTCGGGAAACTCCCCTCCGCGTTGTCAGGTGCGTTGGTTCGGTAGGCTGTTCACCGAGACGACCCATTTGGCCGGTCCATCCGACACTGGTCAACGGAATCGGAAGACCCCGCCACCCTACAGTTCTCCTTTTTGAATTATTTCAGTTTCAGTGTCTCACTCTGGTCCGGAAAACGGACGTCTTCTTGCCATCTGTCTTCAGTTATGCCGTGGGCCAGTTCCGAGCCTGGGCTCCGGCCCGTTATGCAGCCGCGAGCCGGCTTCGGGCACGGCATCGACCGAGCCTGTCTGACGGCGGGCTATCATCCAGCTGCGTCGTGAGCTAGCGGCGGGAATCGAACCCGCAACCTGCTGATTACAAATCAGCTGCTCTGCCAATTGAGCTACGCTAGCGACCCTTCTGGACCGCGAACTGGACAAGTCTACGGTTTCGTCTGCTCCGTGCAAGACTGCTCGCCGTGCAGCCCAGAAGCGGCTGGTCGAGGCCGGTCGGCTGGCTAGTCCAGCGGGCTGCGACCGGCTCGAGAGAGGGTCTTTTTCGGCCTGCATGAGGGTGAATGGGCCAGCGAGAAGGCAAAAAGTTCCTCACCGGTCACGGTCGAGATGTCATGATGGACACTCACAAGTTCAACTCCTGAGGCCTCTTCCACGATCATTTGCAGCCTTTGCCGGCCGGTCGCGATCATGTGCGAACGCACCTGCTTGAGGAGCGAGCGACCATTATCCTGTTCCTGGCCATCGACAGCTGTCGCCGGCCGCTCGCCGTTCCCCGAGCCATCGAAGAGTGCGGCTGGATATCGCGGCCCGCGGGGGCTGATCAGTTGCCGCTCCGCCGGGGTGAGCACTCCATTGAGCCGAACCACCAGCAGCGAGCCGACCAGATGGGCATGAATGTCGCTCGGTCCCCGGCCGATGAACTCTTGCTGGAAACGGGAAATGCCGTCGCAGACAGCCGACTCGATTTCACCTTGGGATTTCACGGCGCACCTCCGCTCTCATGGGTGGACCTCACTGAAAAATTGGGTGATTGGTCACCGGCAGCCGCAGCCCTGCGGCGTCGCTGATCGGTGACAACAAGCTGCCTGCCGTCCGGAGCCGCAGGCAGTGCCAGAAGTGGCATTTTTCGCGGGTAGCTAGCGGGCCCGGGCGGTTGTCGCCGCCACCGGGCTGTTGTTGAGCTCACCGTTGCAGATGCGGTCCCAGACCTCGCGGCGGTGGATCGGCATACGGGTGTCGGCTTCAAAGCCGAGCCGAACCCGGCCCCCTTCGATTTCCAGGACGGTGATTTCAAGCATCACTTCCAGATCCTCGGCTCGGCCGATGATCACGCTTTCGCGATTCTTTCGTGTCAGTACCAACATGGGTCACCTCTTCATGGTTGTCGGTCCTTCGTGACTGCAGGCAGTCGCGGGGGGCTCCGTTGCCCCCTGCCTCCGTTGATCCCGTTGTGTGGATGGCCTGCCTGACGGCCCGCAACCGCAGCGTCTCGGCGTGCACATGCCAGTCGATCGGTACCCCCAGCAGTGGTGCCGGTGGGCCAAACAGGTACAGGTCGATAGTCGGCACAGTGCTGAAGGTCTTCAGCAGGCAGCCGGTCTCAAGGTCAACGTCGAGAACCCCAGCCGCCAGGTCGATGCCGGTGCGGGCGGCGACATGGTCGCGGAAGGCCTCGCGTGACTCGGTAAAGAGATCGTGATGAAAATCCCGAACGCGGCTGCGACCGGCCGGATTGGCGGCCACTTCTTGTTCGATTGGGGCCAGCGGCTGCTGCAGGCTGACCACGATCAGCCCTGCCCCTACGGTGACGGTGACATGCCGAGGCGGCCGGCCGAGCAGCCGCTGCTCAAAGTCGGCTGCTGCATGGGCCACCAGCCGGCCGACCGTCTGACGTCCGACCTCGGCGTTGGGTGGGCACAGCCGAGCAGATGCTGGCCGTGCTGGCCCGGTGGCTGCAGGGGCAGGAACTTGGGCGATACTCCTGATCGATTTGATCGGTGGCATGAATTGCTCCGGGGCAGGGGGCTGATCGTGGTCGTTGTCATCGCGTCGTTTCCTTCCCCACCGGCAGTGAGCCAAAAGCCCGCATGCCGGCAGAAACAAAAACAAAAAAAGCCGGTGCGAAAGGGCAGGGGACGTCCTGCCTTCTCACACCGGCTTACGCTGCGACGGACCCTCCGGACGCTTTTGCCGGACTGCCCCTCGTCTCGTCTTCCGTCGTGTTTTCTTGTGGCGTTCGCTGCGGGAGCAACTCCTATAACGCGTCCCCGCCTGATCTGGCGGTGATGAGTCGCAATCGCTCACGCAACGACGGAAGTATATTGCGCAGTCTGGGGTACGCAAGAAAACTGTGGGGCCTGCGTTGGGTTTGCGGCCAAACGGCTGCTCAGTTGCGGTCTCCTTTGCTCTCAAGACAGTTGGCGTGGGCTGCTGCTAGGTCATACCTCGGCGAAGAAGTTGGCGAACTTCACGCCCGAGCCCTTCGCGCTGATGCCGACTGCTCCAGCCGCAGCAATCACGTTGTCATTGACCTGCACCAGCAGTTCCCTCCGGAAATAGAGCGATAGCTGGCTACCCCGCAGGTGAAACTCCAGCCGGCCGACCGGCTTTGGAGCCTTGCGAGCCCCGAGCTGAATCCGCTGGCCGTTTTCATAGCGATAGATCAGCACCATCTGGCCCTTCCGGGTGACGACCAGTTCGGCGCTGTAGTACGTGTCCGGGGCGGTTTGCCGGGCAATCAACCGGGCCCGCTGACCCCCACTGCGGAGGTCGACAAATGCTCGCAGCCTGACGTCTGCCACGGGCTCACTGCGGACCGTCATCGTCGAATCCATCTGGCTTGTTGAGACAGCTGTCTGGTCGATGACCGCAAAGCCGCCCTCTTGCTGCTGCCAGACGATGGCGTCAGGTTCGGGGTTTGCCTGCAGAAACCGTTCCTCGAAGGGCAGGGTCACGGTTGTGTCTGGCTCAGGTGCCGG
>RFVE01000065.1 GCA_009922585.1 Planctomycetia bacterium | reverse complement strand
GGCCCGCATGTGGGAATGCACGTCAGAGATCGGCTCTTGTCGGGTTTTCACGCAGTGCAGAAAGGTCGCCCAGTGGGCACTGCGGCCATCGCCCACCATCGGCAGGTTCTTGTAGGTCGTGGCAACCGCCTCCTCCGGCAGCGGGTCATCCTTAAGAGCTTCGACCGGAGCACCGGTGAGACGACCACGGTTGACAAAGATCTTGCCTTTGTCGCCCTCAATGGTCACACCGTTGTCGGTGTCGTGCCGGATGACCAGTTCGACATCGCCCGGATAGGTGACATTGAAGAGAAACGCTTTCGCCGTGTTGTAGCGGTCCCGCTCCACCGGCATGCCGTCCTTAAACGCCACTGGGTGCTCGGCCGTGCCCGAAATGCCGGTCGGCCCACCATTTTCACCGGCCTGGCCAGCCTGCTCGAGGGCCCAGGCGGCAATGTCGACATGATGCGCCCCCCAGTCGGTCAGCTTGCCGCCGGAGTACTCATACCACCAACGGAACTCGTAATGGCAGTTGGTATTCGGCCGGGGCCAACGCTCGTTACCGCTCTTGTCTTTGGTGGCTGGCCCCTGGAAGAAGCGGTAATCGACCGCAGGGGCCGGGCCCAGCCAGCGGTCCCAGTTGAGTTCCTTCGGCACCTCGGCAACAGGAAGGGAACCGCAGGTAGGAGCCCCGCCAATCGCAGCGGTAACCCTCTTGATTTTCCCCACCCGACCGGCGGCCACTAGAGCAACTGCCTTGACGAACAGGTTGAACTGGCTCCGCTGCTGGGTGCCGACCTGGACAATCCGGCCGGTCTCCTTTTGGACCTTGCGGATCAGCTTGCCCTCATCGATCGTCAGCGTCAGCGGCTTCTCGCAGTAGACATCCTTGCCGGCCAGCATCGCCTCGACAAGAGGCTTGGTGTGCCAGTGATCTGGGGTTGCAATGTGCAGGACGTCGATGTCTTTGCGGTCGAGGATCGCTCGATAGTCTTCGTAGACCTGGGCCTTGCCGCCAGCGAGAGACTGGTTCGAAGAGTCCGCACGACCGCGATCGACATCAGCGATGGCCATGACATCGATCCACTTGGCGGCAGATCGGAGGTTGCCATTGCCCATGCCGCCTGCCCCGATCAACCCAATGGCAACGCGATCGTTCTTGGCCGCAGTTTCATCTGCGAGAGAACGCGACTGCCCGCTGAAATAGGGCACGGCTGCCGCAGCGGCGAGGGACGTCGTACGAAGAAACTGACGGCGAGACGTTGACATGAAAAACCTCTGGTCTTTCTGAAAAAATGAACGGCAGACCCCTTTAGCACTCGGACGACTTGATACGAAACCTGACACCGCCATGCAAGAACAAACCATCCGTACGATCGGATGATGTACCCGGAATCAAATTCTTAGCTGTCCGTGTAAAAAGCCATCCATGGCAATTGCGTTCGGCACCGATTCTGTGTCGTTTTTGAGGGCCTGAAGAACCGTGCCCCCCCAAGGCCGCAAACCCGGGGATAGCGTTGCGTGGCCCCCGGCCGGCTTGCGGCTTTCGATAATCCGCTGAGCGGAACGGAACTCCGGGAAGCCCGGGGTCGCAAGCCGAGGGAATGAGTGTCTGGGTTCAAAAAAAGCGTTCTCCCTCAGCTTGCGCTTCGGGCTTCAAAGCATGAGCTTTTTCTCACTGGTCCTCGTGAAGCCGCGCCGTCAAAACTTGTGGCAAGACGGGAAGCCGTTTGGTGCTCATTCGATTGCTCGGCAACTTGTGTGCCGAACAGGATTGCCATCCATCGTCCTTGTCCGCGAATGCGGGCGAATAATCGTCTACTTGGGCAACACCCAAAAATGCCGACGGTTTTCGAAGTTGCAGATCGCCGCATGGTGCGGCGGCAGACTTTATGCACAGTCTGTTAGCGGACCGGTGAATCGATCGCCTGATAAACCTTGGCGAGCTTTTCCTTGATGTCTGGCAGGGCCGCCTCGGCCGCTTCCCGGCCCCGATCCATCAGCTCACGGCCGGCGGCAAAATCATCGAACGTGTGGGCCGACGTATCAGGCGTGATCACATAATCGCTGCCTGAACGGTGAATGCCCGACAGACTGCGAAGTGAAACGTCATTGACCCGCAGCAGGGTCCGCAGATAGCCCGGGGCGGTCAGCCGACCGGGACGCTTGGGGTCCCGGCAGAAGTCACTGGAGAGTTTGGTGGTCACATCGACGGCAAGCACCACGTTGGCCCCCTGCCGCCGCAGGCAGTGCGACGGCACATTGGCCAGCACGCCTCCATCGACGAGGGCCTCGTCGCCCCGCAAAATTGGCTTGCCAAAGATCGGATGATTAATGCTCTCCATCACCCCCGATAGCATAGCCGGCCGACATGATCGCCCCGGCGCTGGTGCCGGCCACGCTGTCAAAGAAGATGCCCTCGCGGCTCAGCACCTCGAGCACGCCCAGGTGTGCCATGCCCTTGGCACCACCTCCACCCAGGGCAAGGCCGAACACCAAGCCATCAACGCAGTGGATGCAGCGAGCCACATCGTGGTCGCGAAAGCGTGCGCCATCGGGCCCACGGGTCCACTGCACCCGCATGTCGGAAGTCGGCAGCGGCAGGTCATGGGCCTGCCGCCGGGGCAGCCGGTCGGATCGCTCGTGGGTCCAAACCACCTGGGAGTGTCCGGCGAAACGCTCATGATTTCGCACAAGTGCCCCGAGCCGACTCTCCGGCACCGACTCATCGCGGTTGTCAAACAGCCAAAGCAGATGCTCACACTGGCTGAGCAACGCCGGATCGGCCATGGCGACATCACAGTCGATCAGCACCCGGTTGCCCTGCGTCACCGCGTCGGCAATCTGATCACGAAGGCGTTCGGTGTCCTGATCGGCCCTCAGTTCTCCGAGCACCTGACCGGCTGGCCAGGCCTGCGGGCGGTGGGTCACGACCTTGATGCGGGCGCCGCGGCGCTGAAACCGCTCCACCATCTGCGCGGCCAAGGCCGCATGCTCGTCCCGCGACTGCACGATGCCAAACACCGACCGGATCACCTGCTGCCGCCTGCCGAGCAGTTCCCCTCGCAGCCAGCGGCCGAGGGTCCGGCTGAGATTGACGGCGAATTGCGGCACCCGCTCGACCGCCTCGGCAAACTGCTCGTGGCTGAGTACCAAAAGCTCGGTATCCACGACAGCCGCTACCGTCGCATTGCGAGGTGAGCCGATCAGCATCGACAGTTCGCCGAAGTGGGCTCCGCGGTCAAGCACATTGAGCAGCGTCTGCTCCCCGTCGTCTTCTTCCAAAAGCACCCGCACCCGGCCCCGGGTGATCACATACATCGTGCCCCCGGGGTCGCCCTGCCGGAACAGCTCTTCGCCGCCGGAGACCTCCAGAGGCTTGGCAGTCGCCAGAATTCCGCCAATTTCGGCATCCGAGAGCCCCTCAAATGCGGGTGATCCCTTGCAAAAGCTGTAATCAGGGAGGGAACTGTCGGGCATGGGTGCTGCCTCGTGAATCTGGAAAGCGGTATTAGCCACCTTTGTTGTCGCCGCCGAACCGATCAATCGTCAACCGCGACTCGCCGCCGTGTGGCTGCTCTGCGGAAAACCACGGTTGACCTGCGTCGCCCCTTCCCGGTATTCGCGATTTTGAACTGCGGCCTGCTGAGGCTGCGGCAACCGGCTGCCAAGGCAGGCTTGGCACTTTCAACAGCCTTTCGCATCGAGCTGCCACATCGAAAGAACGACATGAAAACACGTCGCTCCCAGTCGCATTCAACGAAGCCACTACTGCAGGCAAAACGTGCCGTGACCGTCGGGATCCGCAAGGTGGCCGACAGCCCCTGGGCAAAGTTCACTACTGGCGTGGTGCTGCTGACCAGCGGGCTCGACGAGGCGATCGATACCCTGTTCGCTGATCTGTCTGCCCTTGAACTTGGCGCCCATCACGGAGTCATTTTGCTGGGCTTCGTCAACGTGCTCTCATCGCTCCCCGATATGCTCGACGGTTTGGTCGGCACGTTCCTGGTGGATGAGCACGAGGAAGACACCGCCGCGGCACCTTCGCCCAGTGTGCCCCAGGCTTCGCCACCATCCGCCGACGCAACCGAGCACCTCCGCCGGGCCGCCTGACCGCCGTGGGTTTCTCTGCTTGCGGTCAGCTGATGCCAGGATTTGCAAAGAAGGTTGTCTTCGTTGTCTGCCCACTGCTCTTCGACGCTGGGCTCGTCCCGCCGTAGGCGGCAAAGGTTGTCGCCGGCAGGCTGGCTGCAGCCGGCGCCGCAGCGACACTCGGTGCTGACGCCAGCCAGACCTTCAGCAGCGCCAACTGAGCCTGCGAGAGCCGGCGGAGTTCCAGCAGGTCGTCAGCGTCGAGAATCTCACGAGACTCAAGCGACCGTCGCACCTTATCCCGATGCTCGACATCGTCATGAAGAATGAAGGGCGTGCCGTCATCCTCTTTGATGCGAGCCGGCAGCAGTTCTGTGAGTTCGGATGATTCGTCCCAGAAGGTTTTCTTTGGGACAGTCGTGCCGCCCGGCAGGGAGGCCACCGGAGTCGTGACCGGTGGCGTTACCGGTATCCCGCCCCACCAACGATCATCGCGGTCATCATCCCGATCTCGATCGGGGCCCCGGTACTCGTGGTCATCGTCATCATCCCGGTCATCGTCGTCGTCATCATCGTCATGACGCCCGTGATCATCGTCCCAGTCGTCTCGGTCGTCATCCCAGTGGTCGTCGCGATCATCGAGATCGTCGTCCTGGTCATCCCACGGCCCGTCGTCATGGTCCTCATCATGGCCATCGTCCGGGTCACGATGCCACCGCGAACCGCCAACAGCCACAAAGGCATCACTGCGGACAACCAGCCCGTTCGCATCAAGCTCGGTCAGGAAGGCACCCGCCCAGATGCCTCCCGTGCTGCCGACCAGCACCTGTCCGAAGGCATCGACCGCCACCGCATCAACCTCGGCATTGCCGCCGCCAAAGGGGGTCGCCCAGACGAAACTGCCGGTCGCGTCATAGCGGGCAACAAACCCGTTTTCATAGCCGTCAGCAGTGAAGGTCGCGGCACCGGCCGGATCAAAGGAAATCGTTCCCGAAAAGCTGCCACCGACGGTAATCCCACCCAAGGCATCGACTGCGACACTGGTGGCCGCCGCCTCGCGGCTGGACGGCAGCGACAGCGACCAAAGGTCGCCACCCGCGGCGTCAAGCTTCATGACGAAGCCCTGTTCGCTGTCATCGTCCCAGTCGTCATGGCCGTACCAGCTAGTCGGCATGGACGGCGGGGGCGTGATCGACTCAACCTCGCCAACGACCACAATCGAGCCATCGAGCCCAGTGGCCACGCCAGCCACCGAATCTTCTCCAAGGCCACCCACCGACCGAGCCCAGTCAACCGTTCCATCAGCGGCATAACGGGCGATGAAACCGTCTTCCTGGCCCGCTGAGGTCAGGAGGGCCCCGCCCAGATCGACACTCCACTCATACTCACCGCCCACGATTGCCGCCCCATCAACAGAGACCGCCACGCTGGTGGCCGTACTCTCGCCACTGCCGGCGAAGCCGACCGTCCAGACCGGCCGTCCGAGACTGTCCCGCTTGGCCACGAAGCCCCGTTCGTCCCAGACCGTCTCGGTCTCACCCACCGCCAGCACACTTCCCGCAGCATCGACCGCGACATCACGGATGGCGTCTTCGCCGAGCCCACCGAACCGCTCGCTCCAGAGGTAGCCGCCGGCGGCATCGAAGCGGGCCACAAAGCCATCACTTGAACCCTGCGCCACGAGGCTGGCGGTCCCGAGTGCCGGATCAAAATCAACAGCTCCCGAGAAGCTGCCGCCGACAGCGAGATTGCCAGCCGCGTCAACCGCAATCGACGAAGCAGCCGAGCGGAGCGTCGATGGGAATGAACGCACCCAGGCCAGTGTCCCGGCAGCGTCGAGCTTCAGCACGTAGGCATCGCGGGCCCCGCTGCTGGTCAGATTGACAACGCCAACGCCGGGGTCGAAGTCGACTGTACCGCTGAAGGTGCCGACCATGTATTCATTGCCGAGGCTGTCGAAGGCGACATCACCAGCGGTCACGGCGGCCCCGAAGCCGTCCCCAGAAAGCACCGCCCGCGGCTCCAGCTGTTCACCCCGGTGCAGGCCACTGCAACGTTCTGATCGCTTCCAGCCTTTGCGACCCTGATGCCGTGATGCTGCTCGCAGCTGCTGCCAGATCATTGAAGCCTGCATGGCCCGCCTCTTCTTTGCTCTTCTCTTGTGCCCCGACCGAACATTCGCATCCTAGGTTTTGTCGGCAGCGAGACATGTCAGGGAAATCACGCATTCCGGGAAAAGAAAACGGCGGGCCGCGTCCAGGCGAGGCTTTTCCCGGCAGTGCCTACCCAGCTTCACAGCCGCTGGGTGCCCGAGCCAAGAATGCCCTGCTCGATGGCGAACTGCGTCAGCGCCGCCCGATCCCGGAGATTGAGCTTGGTCATCAGCCGCGAGCGGTACGACTCGATCGTTTTGACACTCAGAAAGAGCCGCTCAGCGATCTGCTGGTTGGTGTAGCCCTGAGCAACATAGACCAGCACTTCCCGCTCACGGGCACTGAGGCTGTCGAGCGGACCAGCAGACGGACTTGCACTGATTGCCCCATCAGCTTCGGTCACCGCCACCGTGCAGAACTGCTCTCCAGCAGCGACGGCGCGGATGGCCTTGATCAGCTCAACATCGGCAGCGGTCTTCACCACGTAGCCACGAGCACCGGCTGCCAGCGCCATCCGGGCATAGGCGGCGTCATCGTGCATTGTGAGAATGACGATGCCCAAGGTTGGTAGCCGGGCCATCAGCCGGCGGATCAGTTCCGCCGACCCCTGCTGGGTCATGCCGAGGTCGAGCGTCAACACATCAACGCTCGCATCGAGACCGGCAAGCAGTTCATCGACGCTGCCTGCCTCGCCACAGACCTGCATGCCGGGCTCGTGGCCGATCAACAGCCGCAGCCCAGACCGAACAATGCCGTGATCATCGGCAATGTAGACCGCAACTGGTTCACCCATCAGCAGACTCCTCACCCCCAAGACAACAAAGAGAACTATGCCCGGCACCGTCATAGGGAATAATGACCTCGACGGTCGTACCTCGGCCCGGTTGACTCTCAATCCTCAGACTGCCTCCCAGAGCGGACGCCCGCTCCCGCATGCCGAGAATGCCGAACGACTGCCGGTCGGCAGCAGCATTGGGGCGTCCCACAAAGCCCCTGCCATCGTCGACAATCTGGGCCTGCACCCCGGCGACACAGCGACTGATCATGACCTGAACCGTGCTGGCTCCGGCATGCTTCGCTGCGTTGGTCACTGCCTCACCGACAATCCGGTAGATCGCAGTTTCGACCGCGGGCGGGAGTCGACTCGCCTCGGGCAATCGCCAGTCAAAGCGGATGGAAAAGTCATCATTGCCAACAAAACTGGCGAACCGCTGCTGCAGGGCCGGCTGCAGGCCAAGATCGCTCAACACCGGAGGGCGGCCCTCGCGAACCATGCGGCGAAGTTCTTCGACGGTACTGCCGACCAGCGTCCGAAGGTCGACAAGCTGCCGGTCAACTGTCGGCGGCAGCGGCTCAGATTGCATCAGCCGCAACTGCATCAGCATCGCCGTGAGCGACTGCCCGATGCCATCGTGAAGATCCCGCGTGATCCGCTCCTGTTCTTCTTCTTGAATCGACAGCACCCGGTGCAGCAGCCGGCCCCGAGCGGTGGAAAGCCGCTCAAGCGGGACGACGAACAGCAACCAGGCCGGCGCCGCCAGCAGCACGGTCAACAGTCCAGCGTCAAGAGCGGCCAGTTGCCACCACGGCAACTGCGGCAGCAGTAGCGGCAGCCCCTGCATGATTGCCAGTTCAGTCGCGAAAGCGAGGGCCAGAAAGACGAACGGTCGCCACCACCAGCGGGAGGGCTGGTCTGGCGACGAGCGAAACGATGGCGGTCGAAACATCAGTGGCTTCGCGGAAGGTTTTGCCTCAGCTTAACGACCCAACGACGGGGAATCAGACGGGGTTTTCCTGACATCCGGAAGCTGCCAGTAGAAGCTGACAGCCGGGCGTTAACTGCTGATGCGAGGCCGAACGTGCGGCGGGTTCGGTCGCCACCGCTGCTGGCTACCCTATGCGACGCAGACGGCCCCGCAGAACCACCCCGTCTCGCTATGGCAAGGTCCGCACCTCGCGAGGCACGCCGATGCGATTGTCAAGCCGCTCGATCTCGCGGTGAATCAGATCGAGGTTCGAGTCACGGACCGTCGGCAGTTGGAACCGCGCTTGTCGCACGGTGTTGTACTGCAGTTCAGCCACCACCAACTCTTCGCCGGCTCCACCAACGGCCAGCAGCTTGCCGTGAGCGTCGACAATCCGGCTTCCCCCCCAATACTGCTCGCCGTCGCGGCTGCCGCAGTGATTCGTCATGATCACCGGCATGCCGTACATCATGCCGTAGAACTTGATCGCCGTCTCCCAGCCGAGTGGATTGGAAAAATCGATGCCGACCGCCTCGTGCGACGAGGCCACTGGCATCACCAGAAAGGTCGCTCCGGCCAGCGCCGCAAGATGCACCAGCCCCGGGTTCCAGGCATCGGCACAAATGAAGATACTGCCGGTCCAGGGCAGCCGGTGACTGAAGGTCTCGATGTAACGGCCTCGGGCAAAGTACTTGGCTTCTTCAAGATTGCCGTAGGTGGCGAGGTTTAGTTTGCGGTGAATGAACACCACCTCGCCGTCCCGAAGCGCGGCGGCCGAGTTATGAAACTGGGCGGCATAGCCCTCTTCAACGAAGCCCGCGATCACAGTCATGCCGCCGGCATACTCGGCCAGTTCGATCAGTCGCGGGTCGTGCCGGGTGATAGCCAGGTCGGGCGTGCGGCTGCGAACCTGATAGCCGGTGAGTGACAGCTCAGGAAAGACGAGCACCTCGACATCCCGCCGGCGGGCCTCGTCGATGAAGCGTTTGTGCTTGTTTAGGTTCTCGTCAATTTCGGCTTCAGTGGGATCAATCTGGGCCGCCGCCACCCGTAGCGTGTCGCCCTTGAAGGGGTTGTGCTCCACCTCGCCATCCGCTGCCATCGCAACCTCCTTGTACGCCATGATCATCCCACCAGCGAATGGCGGGTACCATCGTCAGCCGCACTGCACGCGGTCATCTGCCCAGCTGCCGGCTTGAGCAAGGATCATATCAGGCTCGGCAAACTGCTCGCGAAGGATCGACTCGTAGAGTTCTGCTTCATCCTCACGCGAGAAGGGGCCGGGACGTCCGGCAGCAATCGCGAGGGCATCTTGCAGGACGTCGACGGTGCCAGTGCCTTCGTCAAACTGGGCCTTCTTCCGCCAGACGAGGTCTTCGGGCAGAAGATCCTCGACGGCTTTGCGGAGAATCCACTTAGGGGTGAACTCGTGCCGTCGGGCGTGGGCCCCGATGTCCACTCCGGGCCAGAAGGCCGGAGGGGTGAACTCGTGCCGTCGGGCGTGGGCCCCGATGTCTCAGCCGGCTCGATCAACAGCTTTACGCTGGCCGGAATCGTCTGGGCAAAGTCGATCAGGTCGCGATCGAGAAACGGCGTGCGGGCCTCTAACCCCTGGGCCATGGTGATCCGGTCGACTCGTTGCAGGTTGATGTTGTGCATCGACCGCAGCGATCGGGTCAGTTCATCGGCCAGCGCCCGTGGCCGGTCAGCGTAGTCGTGGTGATAGGCGTAGCCGGCAAAGAGTTCGTCGGCCCCCTCACCGGTCAACACCGCCTTCACCTGACGGCGGGCTACCGTTGTTGCAAAGTGGGTTGGAATCGCACTGCGAACCAGATCGACATCTGCACTCTCCAGGTGATAGATCACCTGCGGCAACGCCGCTGCGAGATCGGCCGCTGAGAACTCCAGGTGGTAATGATCTGAGCCAATATGGTCGGCCACCCGTTGAGCGGCGAGGAGGTCAGGGCTACCGGGCAGCCCAACTGAAAAAGTCTTGAGCCGCGGCTGGCCTGGCTGCCGGGCCAGCGACCGCGCCGCCAACGCCGCGATGATCGATGAGTCGAGCCCACCAGAGAGAAACGATCCGACTTCAACATCAGCCACCATCCACTTGGCGACAGCCTCTTCCAGCACCAACCGCAGCTCGGCCGCAACAGCGTCGGAATCAAAGCCCGGTTCGGGCTCGGCCGCCCCCTGGGTCATGCGAAACCACTGCCGCGGCCCATCGCGGCTGTCGAACAGCCCGCCGGGAGGCACCGTCTCGATTGATTTCACTTCCAGCCCATCGAAGGCCTTCAGCTCTGAAGCAAAGGCCAAGCCGTCACCCACGCGGGCCACGTAGAGTGGCTTAATGCCGAGCGGATCCCGGGCGGCAATCACCCGATCGGGAGTCGCCAGCACAAAGGCAAACATCCCATCAAGGTGCGATAGCCACCGCAGCCGGCCAGACCGAAACAGGTGCAAAATCGTCTCACTGTCACTGGCTGTCTCGAATGCAGCATGGCCAAGAATGGCCCGGAGGTCGGCATGGTTGTAGATCTCGCCGTTGGCGACCAGCACGGTGTCCTCGCACTCCAGCGGCTGGCGACCATCGGTCGGGCCGATGATGGCCAGCCGGCAGTGGGCCAGCACCGCCGGCACCCGGGAAGAACGATGAATTGTCAGCTGATCCGGTCCGCGATGGGCAATGCGGGTGATCATGCGCTCGGCCAACTGCTCGTCGGCAACACACCACAGGCAGACAAAACCACACATGAATTTGTCTTCACCTCTTTTCTGAGGCTCTTCCAACCGTTTGCCGACCGAGGCCAACTGCTTGAAACTGAGCCGCCGAAAGTGAATTTCTCTCACCCTACCAGAAGACGCAGAAACCTTCCCTCGACTGAACCGTTCAACGTTCGTTGGCAACTGAGGGACACCTTCTCAAGCAACTCCCCGCCGTGACTTTTCCAACCCGATTCACAAGGAACCGAACCATGAACCTTTCCCGACCTCTTTTTGTTGCGGCCTGCACTGCCGTCCTGACCCTGCCTCTGACGGCCCGAGCTGAACCAGATAAAAAGCCCGACCGTGAGGCCCGCCGCGCAGCGATGCTGAAAAAGTTTGATGCCAACGGCGACGGGCAACTCGACCCTGAAGAGCGGAAAAAGATGCGCGAAGAAATGGCCAACGGCGAAGGCCGTGACCCCGAGCGAATGAAGAAGATGCTGGAGCGGTTCGACAAGGATGGTGACGGCAAACTCAGCGAGGACGAACGGGCCGCCGCCCGGGCCGAGATGCAGAAGCGTCGCGAGGCCGGCGGGCTGAAGGGCAACGGTGGCGAAAAGCGAGCCGAGATGGTCAAGAAGTTCGACAAGGATGGCGACGGCAAGCTGAGTGAAGACGAGCGGGCCGCCATGCGGGAAGCGATGAAGGGCGGAAACGCCAAGCCAAAGAAGAAAGCAGAGTAATCAGTTGCAAAAAACGTCGGGCCCGCTGGCTGTCTAAGCGAGCGGGCCCGTTGCTGCGTCACTACCGAATCTGCGAGCGACTCATTCAGCTGGAACCGCGGGCGTCGGCTCTTTTGGCTTTGATTCGTCACCTGCTTTGTTCGCTGGCTTCGCAGCAGACTTGCCTTTCGGCTTGGATTTCGGTTCAACCGGGGTTTTCGGTGTTCGCACCTCGGCACCTTTACTCTTGGGTGCCGAGGCAATCACTGATGCCGGCTCGTCCTTGGCACCATTTTTTTTGCTGTCAGTTTTCTGGGGGGCTGCCGTACCATTTGCCGGCTCATTTCCTGGCTGCCCTCGCTCCAGTGCATCAAGCATCGTTTGCAGGCTCAGCAGTTGGGCGTTCACAGTCTGTGTCGCCGCACGGATCATCGCCTGGCGTTCAGCCTTCGCGTTGGCCGTTGCCTCGCTGAACTGCTGCTGCTGTGACTTGAGTGTTTCAGACTGCTTCGCCAAATCCTGCGAACGCTGCTCGAGCGAGGCTTCAAAGCCTGTGATGGCTGCCTTGATCTCGCCAATCATGCGGGCCCGCTCCTCCTTCGTCAGTTCCGACTGCCGCTTCAGTCGTTCCGAGACATCATCCCGCACCTTGGCAACCTGTTGGCTGGTTTGACCAAGCCGCTCCTCAAGCCGCTTGGCAGCGTCCTGCTGGTCGGCAAGCCTGCCTGTCAGTTCTTTCTGAAGCCCACTGATGCCGGCAACGCTCCGATTGCCAACCGACTCGACGTCAGCCAGTTGCTTTTCCAGCCGCAGCGCGGCCTCGGCCTGCTTGGCAACACTTTCGGCCACGGCCCCCTGAACCGCTCCGATCTCCTGCAGGCTGGCTTCGCGAGAAAGCGTGACCTCTTGCATCGTCTGTCGCAGAGCGGCCTCGACCTCAGCCTGATTACGGGTGAGCCGCCAGAGCCCGGTCGTCGCGACAAACGCGATCAATGCGACGACAACGCTGAGCGTGACGACATAACGGCCGGAGCTTCCGCTTCGCTGGATTTCCTCTTCCATGCGGGTCATGCGGCGAGCCAATTCTTCCGACTCACGGCGGCGGTCAGCCAGAAAATCTTTCAGCTGGCCTGCCGCGTCACGAATGAGGGCCGTCGCCTCCTTTTGCGACAGTTCATTACCTTGCACGACCAGTTCATCACCAGAGTTCTCGGCCGGAGATTGGCCCGCTCCGCTATTACCAGCCGCACCACCGTTCGGACGGCCCTGATTTTCCGCATTATTGTTCGGCATCTGACTCATCGACCACTCCACGCGTCCTAATCAGGCCACCATCAGGGCAGCCGGGGGGGTTGCCGAACTCTTGCGGCCGTTTTTGATCGCTCCCGCTGAGCGATCAGCACTGCTGGCTAAAAGGGTATTCGGCAGGCGAATAGCGTACCCGATTCTCCGCACCGGAAACCAGATTCGACGCCTGACGGGACCAAGCTAGAATCTTTCCAGTGAGACTTGGGCCCGGAGCAGTTTCTCGCGGACCTCAGGCTCTTCGTAGACTACCCAAACTGCACGCCCGAAACTGTAAGGCAGCAGCCGTTGTGGGTTTCATCTACTTGGTAACAAAACACCGCTTCTGACAGTCCTGACCTCTGAGGAGAAAACCGATGAAGATTGATCGTCGCCGCCG
>RFVE01000064.1 GCA_009922585.1 Planctomycetia bacterium | reverse complement strand
AGAATTGCAGCAGGATCTGCAAGGCATGGTCAACCGAGGAGCAGAACTGGCTGCCAAGCTGCACCAGTCTGAGTCGGAGCTGGCGATGGTCAGCGAACGCCGGGATCAGTTGGAGCGTCAGGTGAGTAATGCCCGTCAGACGTTGCAGGAGAATGGTCTTTCACTGCAGTCGCCGAAGACCAATATCCCGGAGGTCGATGGGGTGGTGACGGCGGTGAGCGACAACCTGGTTGAGGTTTCGATCGGCAGTGACGATGGCCTGCAGAAGGGGCATGAACTGGAGGTCTTTCGGGCTGATCAGTACCTGGGCCGGCTCAAGGTTGTCAGCGTCACACCTGACCGAGCGGTTGTCCGAATCTTGAAAGATTACGCACGAGGCATTGTGCAACGGGGCGATCGGGTGGCAACCCGATTGAAACTCGACAGCTGATTGCCTCCAGCGTTCCGCAAGCCCGTCTATCGAACGACCTAACGTCAGGAGGCAAACCAGAGCCATGGCCGACGAGAGTGAGAACAGTGGCCGTCCGCTAACGCCGATGGACAACTACACGGCGATGCTGATTCTGTCGTTCGTGGCGATCTCAATCGGCTGTCTGATCCTCGCGATCGAACTCTATCGAGATGGTCTGCCGCTGAAGCCGTAATCTGCCCTGACACTCGCGAGTCGGGCAGCCCCCTCGTTCTCATGATCCAAAGAAGTTGAAGGGTTCATCTGCAGCTTCTTTTTCAGAGTCCTTTGGCAGCTCAGCGGGAGGTTCTGCTGTTGCCGTTGGAGCTTCGGCATCGGCGGCAGATGGCGGCTGTTCGCCGGCGACTAGACGGGGGCCCAACGAGGCCAGCAGTCCCCGCGGCGAGGCCAGAATCAGCCGCTTTCGCTCACCGTCAGTGAGGCTGAGGCCGGTCAGCATGTTCTGCCGGTCGTAACACCAGACCAGATCGCCCACGATGGCGAGAAGTTCCGCCTTGAGGGGCGACTTCCAGAGTCGCTGTCCGCTGTCGGCCGCATGGGCGGCGATACCGCCTTCGCCCAGTGAGACGATCAGGGTCTCACCCTTCAGGAGCAGTTGCGGTCGCTGCTCGTTTGGATGAAGGGACGTCTCAAGCAGACTCCGCCAGTTGAGCCGGAGGCCGCCGGGGGCATCCTCGAACCGGATGAGTTCGCCCGTCACGGTGGTGGCAAAGATCGTCTGGTCGCGGACCAGTACCGGGCCACCCGGAGCCTGAAGGAGTTCAAACTCATGCCTCGCCCAGGCGTTCGCCGCCTGTTCGATTGCTGTCAGATGTCCGTTGCGAGTGCACCAGATTACGCCACCGTTGTAGGGGAAGGGCTGTTGCTCGATCAGTCCATGCGAATTGATCTCGATGGGATCGAGCTTGATCACCTGCTCGGAACCACCGCCCGTGCCATCATCGGAATCATCCCCTGGCTCTGGGAGCAGCAGCCCAAAGGGATTTGCTGGCAGCCGCAGCACGGTTGCGTTCCGCAGCGGCACATACACCCAGTTGCCCACCGGTAGCCCCCCGGTCGATGGCGGTACCGGCAGCCGTCGCCGCCAAAAGATCGATCCGGTGCGGGCTTGCAGCCCGACGGCCTCCATGTCGTGGGTGACCACGACGAGTTGCTCATCGATGCCGGCTGGCTGCGGTGGTGCCAGTGGTACGCCCAGACTGGTCGACCAGAGCAGCGTGCCGGGGCGGGGCACCCCAGACTGGACCGTGGCCGCATCTCCCACTTGAACGGCATGCACCTTGCCATCGCCAGACTGAGCAACGACAGGCCGACCCGTTCGGCTTCAAAGGCATCAGCCGCCGTACCTGAGAGGCATTCGCCGCGGGCCCACGGCAGCCAGGCGGCAGTCAACAGCAGCACAACCCAAAGGGCGAGTCGGGATGAAATGTGGCGGTTCGTAAGTCGTTTCATGGCGAAGGTCTCACGGGAAAAGTCAACCGCTCGGCGGCTTCTGAAGGTTTGCACAAAAAACCCCTGCGGTTGAGGCTAATTCAGCGAATGGGTCATGCAATGCGGCGGGCAGCCGCCCCGGCTGCGAACCGCCAGCGGGCTGATAGAATGCGAATTTCCGTCCCAACCGTTTCCGGCCGCCCAGGCGGCTGCTGCCGACTACCACCCTTTTGATGCCAACGGCCCCCCGATCCGCCGATTCTTCCTCTGATCCGCTCGCGGCTCTGTTGGGGTATCTGAACTTTTCTTCTGGCGCCGCAGATGCGGCTGCCTGGCGGGCAGCCAGCGAACTCTTCGCTGGATTTGAGCCTCCAGAGGCCGATGGCACGGTGGTGGAACGGGCCGACACAGCTTCTCGTGTCGCGACGGTACTCCGCCAGGAGCTGGACCGCCTCACGCAGAACGATTCGGCTTTCCGTGACAACCGGCAGGCTGCCACCGTGATTGAGCTGGTTTTCGAGCAGTTGCTGCCTGCCTATCGGCAGTTCCATGGCGACCTGCTTGAGCATCAGCCGCCGGGTGCCCTGGAGCGTCCCTTTTTCATCATGGCGGCTGCCCAGGCGGTGCTGGCCACCGGTGGTCCATGGGAGAACGCAGGTCCTCAGCTGATTGACCAAGCCATCACCCGGCTGAATGACTACCTCGGCTGGCGGCCGGTGGCGGTGCTGGAGAACGGCCAGCTTTCCGAACCCTATCCGCACGAGCGGGTACGGCCGCTGCCGTTGTTCGTTGCCGGCGCGGGAACCGCTCATGGCCGGTTTGCTCGACTGGTCGATCGGGCAATCAATATTTTGCAGGAAGCACCGGCCGATCTCTTGCGACAGGCCGACTTTGAGCCAGGGTTGTTGAATGAACTGGCGATCGACCCGCGGGCCTTCGACTTTCTGCACCCAGCGGCGAGTCGTCCCAACTACCTCTTCGGTCTCTGGGATCCTTCGCTGATTGATGACGATGGCTGTTACCGAAGGCTGGTGATTCAGCAGTCGACTTTGGAAGGCATTCTCTCATGGCCCGAGATGCACGGTGCCGAAATTCCGTCTGCTGAACTGCGGGAAGAGTCGGCCGCCGTGCTGGCCGGCGTAATGCTGATGGCCTCGGGTCTGTCAGGCCGGGGGCCGGGAGCACCGCAGGCAGGAATGCCACTGGCCGAACTGCTGCCCCGGATTGCAACCTATCGTGACAGCTTCTACCGCTGGCTGATGACCCGGCTGCCGGCGGCGCACCGGGCCCGGCTGGAGACTGAGGCAGCGACCCTGCGGCAGCCGTTCGGTGGGGTTCGTCGGCACATCAATGTGCTGCTGGCGAGCCGGCGTGCTCGCCAAGTAGAGAGTGTCACGTTGGCGTCGGTGCTTGCCCGACTGGGTCGGTCGGAGGCAGCTGAACGACTGGCAGGGCTGGTGCCAGCCGCTAGTGCCCGGACACTCGCTCGGATCACCAGTCGGATTGTGGCAGCCCAGCGGGCGGTTCGCCGAGAGCAGACCGATGAGTTGCCGGTGGCACTCGCCAGCCTGGACGAAGCCCGCGATCTGCTCCTGCGGGGCATCAACTGCGGCGCACTGGTCGACCCCTGGAACGTTCTTGGACTCGCCGGTCAGTTTCCGTTGCACGAGCCCGGGGGCGAATCACTGCCCGACCCGCGGGTTGATGACCTCATTGGCAGCGTCAGCAATCTGCTCGAAGGATCGTGCGCCGTTTGGCAGCGGGCCCGGCTGGAGTCTGATCAGCAGTTGGCTGATCGTGCTGGTGTTGCTGTCGAAGAACTGGCTACCTGGTGGGATCAGTTTGCCACCACCACCGTGTCGGGTGTGCCGCAGCTTTCGGGACAGGAGCTGTTGCAGTCAGCCCGTGAGGTGATTGCGGTGCTTGAGGAGCGGCGAGCCACGGCACCGGCGCCGCTTGCGCCTGGCTTCTGGCGGGATGCCGTGGCCGGCTTTTCATCAGCCCGGACCCACGCCGCTGCAGCGGAAGCACTGCTGCGGGAGCGGGATCTGGATGCAGCCATGGGGCTGCTGGTGCATTGGGCATCGCTGCTTGAGGGTGATGAGATCGACCACTCCGGGCCGTCCTGGTTGTTGGCGGCCCATCGCTGGCTGCGGGCTGGGCTGGCCGATCTGAGTGAAGCGGGACGAAACCGGGTGCGCCGATTCCTCGAACTGATCGAGGCCAACACTGCGGGTGTCGCTGAGGTGATTGAACTGGCGGCTACGGGCCAGGAGCCGGTCGTCCGAAACGAGCCTGAATTCTCCCTGCCTGACGATGCCGATGACGATCAACTGGCGGCTGATGAGAGTGTCGCTTCAGCCTATGAATCGATGGTCTGGCAGGATTCGGCCGATGATGGTACCGACGGCGGGATGATGGACGTCGATCTTCCGGGTGGCGACGGCCATCCTGTAGTGGCGGTGGAAGAAGCAGCCGACTTTCTCACTGGCGTTATCGTCATGCTACGACAGGTGGTGACCACCGGCTGCCTTGATGCGGCGGCCGGTCGGATCGAGCCTCTGCCAGCCGAAACTGAATCACTGATTGCTTGGCGGCAGACCCTGCGGCGACTGCGAAAGGCGATGGTCCGTGCCGCCGGTCACATTGCTTCCCGCGATCAGCAGCCAGCCCCCGGCATGTCGCCGACCGAGTTTGACCGGCTGCGGTGGCAGCGGGATGCGGCTGCCGAACGGCTGATTGAGGCAGCGCTTCAGACCGGTGAGACGATCTGGCTGTTGTCGGCCCGACTGGCACTGGCACGCGGGCAGGTGCGGCCCTCACCGCGGCCAGCCGATCGGCCGAACAAGACCCGGGGTGGCAGACCAGATTCGAGACCGGCGGTCGGTCGACTGCTGGCGGCGATCTTCGTCGACGACCAGCGGACCATTCATGAGCAGCTGGACCGCATCAAGCGACACCTGCGAGGTAAGCCGGTGCTCTATGTGCCCCTTCAGTGTGAGTGAGTTTGACCGGGTCTTTGAGGCTGCAACCACCGCCCTGGTTGGACGAATCGTCACCAGCGCACCGGTCGCTGGTGCGGGCGAGGAACCACCGACGGACGATCAGGTCACCCAGCGGATTCTTGATGGGCTGGCGATTCTGATTCCACAGCTGCTTGAGACCTGGACTACCCATGCCCGTCAGTTGCGGCTGTCGGTGCTCGAACGGGTTCGTGATGACAAGGCCTTTGCGCCGGTGCAGGAGTTCATCGAACGCTATGGTGCAGGGCTGTTTACCCAGCATCTCCTCACGCCGCCATCATTGCGGGGCATCCTGCGGAGTGGGGTAAAGCCCTTTCTGGAGCGGCTGCTTGAACAAGAGACAAGTGAACCGAGCTGGCGGGCCGCGGTCGAGGATGAGAGTGGCGGTAGCCGGCCCAGTCACCCAGAGCAGCTGATTGAGGCATTGGCCAGCGGGCAGTTGCCGCTCAAGCAGGCTGCCAGCAGGCTGCGGCTAGTGCTGGAGAGCGTGGCAGAGAATCACTCGGAATACCGCGACTGGAATTCCACAACGACGCAATCGGACCGGGGCGAGTGCCTGCACATGCTGCTGGAGTTTCTGCGGATCAAGGCAGAGTATGAGCGAATTGTCTGGACGCTCCGGCCGGTGAGCATGGCTCACCGGATCCTGGTCCGGCGAGGGGCAACCGCCGCCGCCACTGCCTGGCGACAACGGATGCAGGACGAAACAGCCGAGGCAGCCGATGAACTCATTAAGCGACTCACCGTGGTGCAGCAGTCCACCGGGGTACGGCTGGCGAGTGTGGCCGACCGGGTGCAGCGACCCTTCACAGCGATGCTGGAGCTGGATGAGCTGGAGGCCTTGGTTGAGCCAGCTGTGGGGGAACTGCTGACTGGCGAACCGGTCGGTGCTGGCCGAAGGCTGGAGGAACGGGCTGAGGGCTTCCTTGGGATGGCCAGCGGATCGGGTGTTGAGGTGCCTGACTGGCTGGAGCAGCTCAGCGCGGGTGTCGATCGCGCGATTGAAGAAGCCGAGGTGGGTGGGCTTGATGCGGACGGTGAACGGCCGTTGCTACCAGCTGCGGTTGCCGACGTACTTGGCTGGGAGCAGTTGCCTTGGAATGAACTGCTGGCTGCAGTGTCACGGAAGGGGCAGGCATGATGGTGCCGAAGCCGAAAGATCGTGAGTCGGCCGAAGCCCACCAGTCCTTGAGTGTCTGGCTGGCTGGCCGCCTTGAGCACGAGGTCTATCAAACGATGGCCGAGCGGCTCGCCTGGGACGTCTCGGAACCACATGGTCGGCCGCCGACCCTGGTGATTTACGAGCCGGCCATTGGCATGACGGTCGGCCGACTCGGTTCGCGGACCGACATTGAATGGTCGCCGGAAGAACTTGCCGCCCGCGGCATCCCGCTGCGATTCGTCGGCCGGGGAGGTGGGGTGGTACCACACGGCCCGGGCCAGGTCGGGATCGCCCTGTTTGCTCCGCTGGCCACCCTCGGCCTGGGGCCGCACGATCTCGGCGGGCTGGTTGAGCGGTTTGAAGCTGGGCTCGAGGCGGCCATTCGCAGCCTGCGGTGCACGGCTGCCCGCGATTCCCGGCAGCCTGGTATTTTCGGCCGTACCGGCCTGCTGGCGGCGGTCAGCCTGGCGGTTCGCCGCGGCATCGTCTGGCATGGCGGCTTTGTCAACGTCTGTCCCGATCTCAGCCTGTTTCGCCGCGTCCATTCGGTGCCGGTCGCAACTGGCGTAGCGATGCGTACGATGGGGTCCGTGGAGGCCGACCTTCGGCGCCGGGTGCGGCTGCAGGACGCCCGCACCGCGATCGTCCGGGCATTCACCGATACTCTGGGGCTGCGTGATGTCTCCATTCAGTCGGGCCTGCCGCTGCCGCCGGCGACGGGGACCAAATCGTTCATCCGCGAACACCTAACGGCGTAAGGAGGCACTCCATGCCGAACGATTCATCCTCTGCAGCCGACCTACTCCCGATTCTGGGCGGCCCGGCCGGAGCTGACGGGGGAAGCTGTGGCAGTTCGGCTGCTGTTCTGCCAACGGTTTCCCGGCGGCTGCCGCCGTGGCTGCGGCAGAACCTGGGTGCCGGTGGTGGTCACGGCGAGACGGCCGGGCTGATTGCCGAACTCGATCTGGAGACGGTCTGCTCGTCGGCGAAGTGCCCCAACCGGCTGGAGTGCTGGTCGGCCGGGACGGCCACCTTCATGATTCTTGGGAACGTCTGTACGCGACCGTGTGGCTTCTGCTCGGTGCCCAAGGGCAAGACCGAAGCGCTTGAGGCCGACGAGCCTGAGCGGGTAGCCGAGGCAGCCCGGCGGCTGGGCTTGGGGCATGTGGTTATCACCAGTGTGACCCGCGATGACCGACCCGGGAAGAACTGCTTGATGTCTTTGCCGATCTGCTCGATCAGGGCGTCGACTTCCTAACCCTGGGGCAATACCTGCAGCCGAGCCTCGACAGCCTGCCGGTCGTCCGGTACGTGCCGCCGGAGGAGTTTGATGAACTCGGCGAGTTGGCCCGGGGCATGGGCTTCGCCAAGGTTGCCTCCGGCCCCCTTGTGCGGTCGAGCTACCACGCCCGCGAAATGGCCGAGGTGTGAGGGCCAATCCCTTTGTTGCCTTAGCAGACCGTAGAAGAAGTTTGCCGCCGCAGGATGCCGCGACCGGCAACCCCGAAAACACTCGGCGTTTTCGGGTGTTGCCCAAGTGGGCTATTGTTCGCCCGCATTCGCGGGCAGGGGCCATGGAGGGCTTTTTCCACGGGCAGTCAGCCCTCGTCAGCCTCGTCGAGGCCGTGCTCAACCAGTTTCTTGCGGAGGGTGTTGCGGTTGATGCCAAGCCGGGCCGCTGCCTTCAACTGCACGCCGTCGCAGGCGGCGAGCATCTGGGCAATCAGTTCACGTTCCACGCGGTTGACCACCCGGTCGAACAGGTTGGCATCACCCTCAGGGGCTGAAGCCATGCCCTGCTCGACCAAATCACGGGCGAGGCTGTCGAGGTCACCGCCCCGGCCTGGCAGGGAGACTGCTGGTTGCTCACCCCGCACCGCCGGTGGTAACAGGTCGAGGCTGATCGCCTCACCGTCAGCCAGGATTACGCCTCGTTCGACGACGTTTTGCAGCTCCCGGACATTGCCCGGCCAGTGATAGTGAGTGAGGGCGTTGAGGGCGGCCGGCTGCACCTCGGTGACGCTGCGATTGTTTTCCTGGCTGTAGTGCCCGAGGAAATGCCGGACCAGCGTCGGGATGTCCTCCCGTCGGCTCCTCAGCGGAGGCAGATAGATTGGCACCACGTTGAGCCGATAGTAGAGATCCTCGCGAAAGGTCTCGCGGGCTACCTCGTCAAGTAGTTCGCGGTTGCTTGCCGCCACCACACGGGTATCAACCCGGATCGTCTCGGTGTCGCCAACCCGCTCGAACTCCCGCTCCTGCAGCACCCTCAGCAGCTTGACCTGCAGCTTCGGCGTGGTCGAGTTGATCTCGTCCAGGAAGATCGTGCCGGTGTGGGCCGACTCAAACCGACCAGCCCGGTTGGCGACCGCGCCGGTGAACGAGCCGCGGACATGGCCGAAGAGTTCACTCTCCAGCAGACTCTCCGACAACGCACCACAGTTGACCCGGACGAACGGGCCACTGCTACGGGGTGAAAGCTGATGGATCGCCCGGGCAATCAATTCCTTACCGGTGCCGGTCTCGCCGACGAGTAGCACCGAGGCATTTGAGGCAGCCACCCGGCGGGTCAGGGCATAGACCTCGGCCATGGCCGGGCTGGTGCCGATGATGCCGGGAATTGTCTCAGCGTCGTCGTCAGCGGGGTTCCGAAGCATCGGCGGCTGCCGCCTAGCGGGGGGACGGCGTGAGGAGGGCGGTGATAGCGCGGCCGACTGGATCGTCGCCCACGGTGTCCGCATTGTACATGCTGAGCACCTCCCACCGATGGCTCGTCGCCAGCATCACCCCGTGACGGGTGGCGCTCTGTTGGAGGGCGATAACCGCTCCCTCCCGAATGGCCCCGGACAGCTCGGGTGTGACGGCGAGGTCGAGCAGGGCCCGCTGGGCATCCGGAACGGGCATGGCTGCCAGTAGCCGCAGTGCTGCCGGAAAGGTTTCAGCCTGCCGCAGGCCACTACGGGCGGCAGCAAAGGCGGGCTCGACCTTCCAGCCCTGTTCGCCGAGGCCACCGAGCAGTTCGAGGGCGATCGACGCTCGCTCGAGCCGCTGAACGGCCCGCTGTCGCCGCTGGTCATCAGTAGCGGCCCCCGGTCCCACCAGCCGGGCCAGTGTGTCGGGGAATCTGGGGGGCAGCACCGTCATCTCGTCCGCGGGATCGAGCCTGGGCAGAAAGAGGCTCTCGAGCCGATCGGTCAGGTGCACCCGGTCAAATCCTGCCAAGGTCTGTACCAGCCGGGTCAGGCACCGCCGGCTGCGATCGTCATCGAGTGGGTCGAGCATGACAAGCACCGGTCGCTGATCACCGAACGCCGGCTGCCTGAGCAGCTGAACCATCTCTCGGGCAGCCAGATCGAGCCGCGACGAGACCAGCACCAAGACGGTGTCGGGTGACTGGCGGACCGCAAGCAGGCAGTTCCGGCCTCGGGTGACCTGATCGGTGTCGTAGCCGAACCGCGACAAACCGGCAGCCAAGAGGGTGCCGACCTCCCGGTTGGGATGGGCGATCACGGCCCGATCGGCACGGTGGACCGGCCAGCTCGGCGAGGGTTCGGGCCGCCTCAAACTGGAGCAGATCAGCCGGAGCGGTGAGGGCCCGCACCAGCGTGGGCCGGATGGCCAAGACGGGGATGGGTGAAGCAGCTGCAGCTTCGCGCAGAGCCCGAGCGGTGAGGGCGGCGGCAAGGGGCAGTTCCCGAAGCAACGCCTCATCAAGGACTTCCGCCACGGTTTCGGCGTTGAAACCCTCCGGGCCTGTCAGGACGGCTGCGACGACTTCGGATGGCAGCAGCCCAACCGCGGTGACAGGATCGGCGGCCGGTTCAATCGAGGCTGGATCGTCGCCAAACCGCAGCAACGCCTCAGCCTGCGCCAGCAGCACCAGCCGCACCGCAGCGGGGTCGGTGCAGCCGATCACCCCAAGGCTCCCGGCCAGCTGACGGGCCCGCAGGCAGCGGGTCTGTGCCGGAGGCAGGAAGCCGACCTCTGGCCGGCCGGCCGCTGCGTTCCAAAGGAACTGTTTGACCGTTGGAACAGGCAGATTGGTGTCAGCCTCTGCCAGGCTGTCAGCCGGTGGTAGCCCCGCAGGTGAGAGCAGCTGGTCGAGCCTTGCTGTCAGCAGCCGGCAGGCGACAGCCGGGCTGACAGGCTCGTCGACAAGTTCTGCTGGGGCGAGTCCGGCCCCGGCGAGCTTCGCCAGCAGGCTGCCAGCGGCCTGTCGTACCGGTTCGGGCGACTCGGCCGAGGCGGCCAGAGAAAGGAGAGCACTGGCTAGGTCGAGCGTGAATGGCTCGTCGGCCGGAAGGCTGCCGCTGTTCACCAGCACCTGGAGGGCGGCGATCACCCCGGGCAGTTGCGTCTGGTCACCGGCCCCGAGCCAGACAATCAGGCCCTCCACGCCAGCTTCACCAAGTTGGCTGACAAGCTGGTGGGTGAGCCTGCGGGTGCGGACAAAGCTGGCGGCTTGCTCAAGGGCACCGGCAGGTGGCGCGGCTTGGCCGATGAGATCGATCAATACCGGCAGGGCGGCAGTACCGCCTCGCAACAGGGTCTCGGCTGCCCGCTGACGCATTCCACGGGAATCGCTCTGGAGGTCGGCCGCCGCCCGGGCCAGCCGGGCCGGGTCGGTCCGCCGGCTTTCGGATGCTGCCCGTAAGAGTTCGATCAGCTTGGCAATGGCAGCTGCATCGTCTGGTGGTGCGGCTGCTTCGAGGAACCGCCGCAGCTGTATGAGTTCACCCACGGGAAAGCTGTCGCCCAGTTTGGCAAGGGTTGCCTCCGGGTCTGCATCGGCTGCCAGGGCCTTGTCAAATAGGTCGAGAAACTCAAGCGTCGGGCCGAGGGCCTCAACTGCAGCGGAACGAACTGCTGCCTCAAGCAGTTCCTCAGGAGTTTTCCGCTCCGGGTGCCGCAGTGAATTGACCACTGCCCACTGCAGCGAATCGAGGGGAGGCTCTACCGGTTGTGGATCGGCTGCGTGAACAACCGTCCCCACGACGACAACAATGAGTGCTACCCACCCTGACTGCCTGCCCACGCGACGTCCTTTTGCTGCTGACGGCTATTCCGTGGCAGCCTCCAGCCGAAGCTGCCATGCAGCCAGTTGTTCGGCTACCCGGGCTGGGGCGGTCGACCCAAAACTTGCCATCCGTTCAACTGCCCGCGAGGCCCCCAAAGCCTGCCGCAAGCTGCCGTTCCAACCGGCATAGTCGGCACGGCAGGCATCATCGGAAAGGTCTGCCAGACTGCAGCCGGCGGTGAGCGCCCGTCGCACCAGCTTGCCGACCGTCTCGTGCGCGGTCCGCTGCGGCACCCCCTCACCAATCAGGGCTTCCATCAGGGTGGTGGCATCGAGATGGCCCCGGTCGATCGAGGCGTTGATGCGGTCGCGGTCGAAGCTGGTGCCGGCCACCAGCGGGGCGGCTACGCCAAGCATTGCCTCGAGGGTGTCAATTGAATCGAAGACCGCTTCCTTGTCCTCTTGAAGGTCACGGTTGTAGGCGGTCGGTAGGCCCTTGAGCAGCACCAGCAACTGCTGAACGTTGCCAATGGTGCGGGCCGACTTGCCGCGGACCAGTTCAAGGACATCGGGGTTTATCTTCTGCGGCATAATCGAGCTGCCGGTGCAGAAGGCCTCGGGCAGCTTCAGAAAGCCGAACTCGTCGGTGCTGTAGATAATCCACTCTTCGGCCCACTGCGAGAGGTGAACGGCGGTGAGGGAGAGCACGAAGGTCAGCTCGCAGACGAAGTCCCGGTCGCTGGCGGCGTCGAGACTGTTGGCGGCGGTGACGGCAAAGCCGAGCGCAGCCCGGGTCCGTTCACGGTCGATCGGCAGGCTGGTGCCGGCCAGCGCCGCTGAGCCCAGTGGCATGACGTTTGTGCGGCGGCGGCAGTCGGCCAGCCGGTCACGGTCACGGGCAAACTTCTCGCACCAGGCGAGCAACTGATGGGCCGCCAGCACCGGCTGGGCCCGTCGCAGATGGGTGTAGGCAGGAATGACCAGGTCCTGCTCGCGCTGGGCCATGCCGAGAAAGGCCCGCTGCAATTCGAGCAGGCCGGCGTCGATTCGGTCGATCGCCCGGCGGCAGTAGAGCCGCAGGTCGGTCGCCACCTGATCGTTGCGGCTGCGGGCGGTGTGCAGCTTGCGGCCGGTGTCGCCGAGCCGATCGGTCAGGGCCGACTCGATGTGCAGATGAATATCTTCCTTCGCTGCGGTGAAGGGAAACTCACCTGCGGCGATTTCCGCGCGAATCGCTTCCAGCGTGTCGCGGATGGCATCGGCCTCGGCAGCGGTGATCAGGCCGCAGTCGGCCAGCATCCGCGAATGGGCGATCGAGCCATCGATGTCATCGTCGGCCAGGCGGCAGTCAAACGACACACTTTCAGAGAAGGCCTCGACCCGCTGATCGGTCGGCACACTGAAGACACCGCCCCAGGCTTTGCCGCCGCCGCTGGGGGCAGGGGCTGACGGCGGAACGGACGAAGGGTCAGACTTGGTCACGGCAGCAGAAGGTCTCCGGCGGCTGGTGAAAGCCGAAGTTTACCAGCCGCTGCGCGATGAGAATCCCGTCCGTGAGAAGTTTTTGGGGCTCACTGACGAATTGCAGGGGTTGGTGGTGAAGCGTCGGGGCGAGCCCATGCCATCTCGTCGGACGTTCGCTCCAGGCATCCTGCCTTTCACTCACTCGACGGAAACCTCGCTTCGCCATCCCGGCTGCGCTCGGTTTCCGACGCCGCTCGATTGGCATGGCCCCGCCCCTCATCCATTCAGTTCCGAGAAGAACCAGTTTTCTGTATAGATAGTTCATGGATGATCCCCGTGCGTTTCTCGCTCCCGATGGCCGACTGGCTGCCCGGATTGCCGGCTGGGAGTCGCGGCCGCAGCAGCTGGCGATGGCCGATCTGGTTGCCCAGGCGATGGCTGAGCGGCGGCATGCGATCGTCGAGGCGGGCACCGGCACGGGAAAGAGCCTGGCCTATCTGATTCCGGCGGTGCTGGCGGCCACCGCCGATCAACAGGAGCCAGCAGCTGAGCCTGCCGGTGAGCAGCCAGAGCCGGTCGCCGACTCGGAGGCTGCTGCCTCAGAGAATCAATCTCCCCAGCCCCGGCAGCGGCGGGTGGTGATCGCGACCCACACGATTGCCCTGCAAGAGCAGCTAGTCACCAAGGACATCCCGGTCGTGGCTGCCGTGATGCCGCGGGAGTTTTCAGCGGTGCTGGTGAAGGGCCGCGGCAA
>RFVE01000063.1 GCA_009922585.1 Planctomycetia bacterium | reverse complement strand
CAGCAGATCGGTCTGGTCTTATTCAATCTGGCTGAGGATCTTGGTGAGCAGCGGAATGTCGCCAAGCAGCATCCCGATGTTGTCGCCCGGTTGCAGGCGATCGCTGAGCAGGCTCGGGCTGAGCTGGGCGATCAGCTAACCAAGCGGAAAGGCAGTGGCTTACGGGAGCCTGGTCGGCTAGCGGCGAAGCCGGTTTCGACCGACACAAAACCGCAGATCAAGCCACAGCAGGCTGGCCCCGCTGCCGAGCAACCAACACTCGCCGGCCGCCGGCCCAACATCATCTATGTGATGACTGACGACCAGGGTTATGGTGACGTCGGCAGCCACGGCAACCCGATTCTCAAGACCCCGCAGCTCGACCGGCTGCGCAGCCAGAGCGTGCGGCTGACGGAGTTTCACGTCAGCCCCACCTGTGCGCCGACGCGGGCAGCCTTGATGACTGGCCGGCATGAGTTTCGTTCGGGGGTGACCCACACGATTCATGAGCGGGAGCGACTGGCCCTGTCGGCAACGACCCTGCCGCAGCTGCTCAAGACGGCCGGCTACACCACGGGCATCTTTGGCAAGTGGCACCTGGGGGATGAAGATGCCTATCAGCCGGGTGAGCGGGGGTTTGACCGGGTCTTCATCCATGGAGCGGGTGGCATTGGCCAGAGTTACCCCGGCAGCTGCGGTGATGCGCCGAACAACCGTTACTTCAACCCGATCATTCGCAGCGACGGCCGGTTCGTGCAAACCCGCGGCTACTGCACCGATGTCTTCTTCCGCGAGGCGGAACAGTGGATTGAGAGCTGCCACAGCAAAGACAGGCCGTTCTTCTGCTACCTGGCAACCAATGCGCCGCATGCCCCCTACATCCCACCGGCCAGCGGTGATGAGGCCTATCGAAAATCACTGGAGGAAGCTGGATTCACAAATGCCAAGCAGCTCAGCCGGGTGGCCCCGTTCTATGCCATGATTCAGAACATTGATGCCAACATGGGCCGGCTGCTCAAAAAGATTGATGATCTGGGCCTTGCTGAAGACACCCTGATTGTCTTCTCCACCGACAACGGGTCAGCCGCCGGCAGCAGCGTCTTCAATGACGGCATGCGAGGGGCGAAGAACTCGCCCTACCGGGGCGGGACGAGGGTGCCCGCCTTCTGGCGGTGGCCCGGCAGCCTGCCGGAGGGAGTCGACCTCCCGCAGCACACTGCTCATATCGATGTGCTACCGACCCTCTGCGAGATTGCCGGCGTCGAACTGCCGGCTGCAGTCGAGAAGGTCCTCGAGGGCCGCAGTCTGGTGCCGCTGCTTGCCAACAAAAACGCTGCCTGGCCAGACCGGCCACTGGTGACGCACCGGGGCCGCTGGCCGCGTGGCCAGGCCGCTGCCCATGCGTTTGATAACTGCCGGCTGCGGGAGGGACGCTGGAGCCTGGTCAATGTGCAGAACAAGCCCGACGCCTGGGAACTGTATGACATCGAGGCAGATCCCGGAGAACAGACCAACGTGGCGGCGGAGCATCCCAAAGTGGTGAAGCGGCTCGCCGCAGCCTATGAAACGTGGTGGCAGCGTGTGCAGCCAGAACTGGTCAACGAAGACCTCGACGGTCCGGCAGAAAATCCCTTCCGAACTGCTTACTGGCAGCAGTTTGCTCCGCGGCCGACGTTCGAGGACGTCGCCTATGGCAAGCACCCCAAACAAAAGTTGCATTTCTGGAAGACCGCTGCCGCGACCGCTGAGCAGCCGGCTCCATTGTTGTTTTTTATTCATGGGGGGGGCTGGGTGGCGGGCAATCGCCTCAGTGGCCTGACCGACAGCCTACAGGCGGTGCTCGACGCCGGCGTATCGGTTGCCTCTGTCGAGTATCGGTTTATTCAAGAGGCGATGGAGCAGGGCATCGAACCGCCGGTGCAAGCGCCGTTGACCGATGCCGCCCGGGCGTTGCAGTTTGTCCGCAGCAAGGCCGCTGAGTGGCAGATCGACGCGACCAGGATCGCAGCGGCCGGTGGCTCAGCCGGTGCCTGCACCAGCCTCTGGCTCGCCTTTCATGACGATCTGGCCGATCCCACCAGTGACGATCCCGTCGCCCGCGAGTCGACCCGGCTCATCGGGGCGGCGGTGGTGGGGGCCCAGACGACACTTGACCCACAACAAATGAAGGAGTGGACACCCAACAGCCGCTACGGCGGCCATGCCTTTGGCTTCATGCCGGGTGTTGACAAGCGGGATACGCAATTCGCCAGGTTTCTGGCCGGCCGCGAGAACATCCTTCCCTGGATCAACGAATACTCACCCTACGCCCTCGTCTCGGCAGATGACCCGCCGGTCTGGCTCTTCTATCGCAGCCCCCCGGCCCTCGGCCAGGACGAGAAAGACCCGACCCACACTGCCAATTTTGGTGTGAAGTTGAAGGAGCGACTTGATGCGGTCAAGGTGCCGTGTGAACTGGTCTATCCCGGTGCGACGGATGTGAGCCATGCCAGCCTGCCGGAGGCGGTGATTGGCCTGCTCAAGCCGACGGCTGCAAGTGCCAACTGAACAACACGCAACCCGCAAGCCCCCGGAGAGATTTTGATGACGAGATCGCTTAACCAGTCGCTCGGGCTGTGTCTGCTCGCCGTGGCTTTTGTTGCGGCTCAGGCCGGTGCCGCAGAGCCGCGGCGTCCCAACATTCTGTATGTCATCGTTGACGACCAGTCACCCTTCGACTTTTCGTTTTACAACCAGGCTTCCACGCTCGATGCCCCAGTGATCGAGCGGCTGGCAGCCGAGGGAATGGTCTTTGACGCGGCGTACCAGATGGGTTCGTTTTCCGGCGCGGTCTGCACCCCGAGCCGGCACATGGTGATGAGCGGCCGGACGGTCTGGCACCTGCCGATCGGCCCTAACATGCCTCGGCGACAGAAGGGGCAGCCCCGCAAGCCGTACACCCCGCCGCACTGTCCCACTGGGCTTGAGTCGAGCACGCTGGCGGCCGTTTTCAATGCCGCCGGTTATGACACGATGCGAACCTGCAAAACCGGCAACAGCTATGAGGCTGCCAATCGCCAGTTCACCGTGCGGCACGACGCCGGGAAGCGAGGCGGCACCCACGAGAGTGGCAGCGGCTGGCATGGTGATCAGGTGATGAACTATCTCGTTGAGCGGGAACAGACCGGTGATACTGATCCCTTCTTGATCTATTTCGGCTTTTCCCATCCGCACGATACGCGGGATGGCACGCCGGAACTGTTGAAAAAGTATGGGGCGACCAACCATGCCGACCCGACCAGCCTGCCAGCCGGTCACTCCAAGCAACCGCCGCTACCGCCCAACTGGCTGCCGCAGCATCCCTTCGACCATGGCCACTTGGATGTCCGTGACGAGGTAGCCGTCAGCGGCGTCTGGAAAAACCGCGACGAGCAGACGATTCGCAACGAACTCGGCCGCGAGTATGCCTGCAGCGAGAACATCGACCGGCAGATTGGCCGGGTGCTTGAAAAGCTTGCGGCCATGGACGAGCTGGATAACACGTGGATCTTCTACACCTCCGACCATGGCATCGCCATCGGCCGCCATGGGCTGCAGGGCAAGCAGAACCTCTACGAGCACACTTGGCGGGTACCATTCATCGTCAAAGGTCCGGGGGTGAAGCCGGGCAGCCGGGTGCCGGGCAATATTTATCTCGGTGACACGCTGGCCACGCTCTGCGACATCGCGGGGATCAAACCGCCCGAAACCAATGAAGGCACGAGCTTTCTGCCGGTACTGACAGGCCGACAGCAGACGGTTCGCGACACACTCTACGGTGTCTACTGCGGTGGCCAGAAGCCGGGCATGCGCAGCGTGCGACGGGGTGACTGGAAGCTGATCAAGTACGAGTCGCCGTCGGGTGGTCTGCATACGCAGCTATTTAACCTGGCCGAGAACCCACACGAGTTCCTGGGAGCCCACCATGCTGCTGAGGTGGCACCGCAGCTGCCTGTGCCGCCAGCTACGACACAGCGAAACCTCGCCGAGGATCCAGCCCATCGTCGCCAGCGGGAAGCCATGGAAGCTCTGCTCCTTGCCGAGATGCAGCGGCATGATGATCCCTACCGATTTTCCGACCAGACCGCCAAGGAGTGACTTCCATGCCGCAGCCTGTTGTTCGACATCTCACCCGCGGGCTTCTTCTGCTATTCGTCACTGTGGCAAGCGTAGCGGCAGACGATTTTTCTGAGTACGCGCTCTTTCTCGAGACCGCTCCACGGCCGATGGACTGTGAACCGGCAGTGACGACGTTGCCGCTGGAACTCAAACGGGGCGACCGCATCTGCCTGATCGGCAACACCTTGTTTGAACGGGCCCAACTGTTTGGACAGGTGCCAGCGACAATTCAGGCGGGCTTTCCTGAGCACGAACTTGTCATTCGTACCCTCGCCTGGTCAGCCGATGAGGTCGATCTGATGCCTCGGCCGGAGAACTTTGCTGACCTTGAGCAGCATCTCTGCTATGCGAAAGCCGATGTGATTCTGGCCGCCTACGGCTTCAACGAGTCGTTTGCTGGGGAGCAGGGGCTGCCAGCGTTTCGCAGCCGGCTCACGGCGTTTCTTCAACGACTGAAGTCGAAGGCCTTCAATGGTGAGTCGGCGGCCCGGATTGTACTGGTCTCACCGATTCCCAATGAAAATGTCACCGGGGTCGCAGCGGCCGATCGCAATAACCAGAACATCGCTCGGTATACCGCCGCTATGCGGGAAG
Source organism: Planctomycetia bacterium (assembly GCA_009922585.1). Taxonomy (GTDB): domain Bacteria; phylum Planctomycetota; class Planctomycetia; order Pirellulales; family UBA1268; genus UBA1268. The sequence continues at coordinate 8,662 of RFVE01000063.1, read as the reverse complement.
TGGCTGCCGAGCAGCAGGTCGGCTTCGTCGATGCCTTTGCACCGCTTCGCGACCTCGTGGCGGCGGCTGGTGATCTGACGATCAATGGCTGTCACCTGAACCAGGCCGGCTACGCGGCCTTTGCAAAGGCATTGTTTGTTGGCTGCTTCAACCGGCAACCGACAGACGTGAGCGAAGCCCTGCGGCTGGCGGTGGTCGATCTGGAACGGCAGTTTTTTCGCCGTTACCGACCGCTGAATACCTTCTATTACACCGGGGGTCGGAATAAACAGTACGGCTATCTCGACTTTCTGCCGGCGATGCGGAACTTCGAGATCATGTGTGCCAATCGCGACCGTCGCATCTGGGACTTGGCCCACGGCCGGCCGGTGCCCGCTGTGGTCGATGATTCGAATCTTCCCGAACTGCCGGCGGTCGATGAGACCCGAGGGGCCAATGAGTGGCTCCCAGCCGCTGAAGAGCAAAAGGCCTTCAAGGTTGATCCCCGATTTGAGGTGAACCTCTTTGCCGGTGAAGAGCAGTTCCCTGAAATTGCCAATCCGATTCAGGTCCGTTGGGATAGCCGGGGTCGAATGTGGGTCTGCACTTCGCAGGCTTATCCGCACGTCTATCCGGGGCAGGAACCGGGAGACCGGTTGGTGATCCTTGAAGACATCGATGGTGACGGTCGGGCCGACACCTCAAAGGTCTTTGCCGACGATCTCCATGTGCCGCTCTCCTTCGAGTTTGGCAATGGTGGTGTCTACGTCTCGGAGCAGCCAAACCTGACCTTCTTGGCTGATACTGATGGCGATGATCGAGCTGATGTGCATGAGGTTCTGCTATCGGGTTTCGGCACGGAAGACTCCCACCATTCGTTGCATGACTTCATCTGGACGCCCGACGGGGCACTTTTGTTTCGTGAGTCGATTTTTCATCACAGTCAGGTCGAGACGCCCTACGGTCCGGTTCGGCAGCAGAACAGCGGCTGGTTTCGCTACGAGCCCCGGATTCACCGGCTGACTTCGCTGGGTACGTATCCCAGCACCAATCCCTGGGGTGTCACGTTTGACCCGTGGGGGAACCATGTGGCCAGCCATCCGATTTTCGCCGAGGCCTTCCATTCGCTTGACCCGCCCTATCCCCAGCAGCATGCCGCGCCAGTCGGGCTGCAGGCCTACTCCGGCACCTGCGGTCAGGCTTTTGTGGACGTGCCTGGATTTCCGGCTGAACTCCAGGGGGGCTTCATCAAGGCCCGCTACAAGCCGACCAACCGCATTGAGATCCATCGCTGGGTTGAAAATGCCTTTGGCTACAACGAGCAGTACGTCAGTGACTTGATTTTTTCCACCAACCTCAGCTTCATCCCGGTCGATCTCCACTTTGGTCCCCGCGGGGCCCTCTACGTGGTTGACTGGTACAACCCGGTGAAGGGGCATGCCCAATATTCGCTGCGGGATAGCCGCCGTGATCGGGGGTCGGGCCGGATCTGGCGGGTGACGGCAAAGGCCGGCCGAGTTGGCGAGCAGCCCGGGATTGCCGGCGCGGCCGAGGCCGACCTGGTGATATTGCTTGGCCACCCTGAATTTCGGATTCGCTATCTCGCCACCCGGGAATTGGCAGGCCGCGACCAGGGGAAGGCCGCCGCCGCGATCGACGGCTGGCTGAGTGATCTTTCGCCGGACGATCCGCAACGGCTCAGGCGGCAGGCTGAAGCCATGGCTGCCTTCTCAACGATCGGCGAACTGCGACCAGCACTCCTTGCCGAACTTGCCGCCAGTGATGATCACCATGCCAGGGCAGCGGCGATCCGGCAGCTGCGATTCTGGCAGGCATCGCTTCCCGACCACTCCGAACTCCTCGCCCGAGCTGCTGCCGACCAGTCGGGACTGGTGCGGCTGGAGGCCGCGATTGCTGCGAGTTGGATCGGCACGCCCGAGGCCCTCGAGGCAGTGATCGGTATTTTCCGCCGTCCACTGGGTGGTCACCTGACCTATGCGGCGGTCGGTGCCCTCGAGTCGGCCCCGCTGAAGCGGCATTGGCAGAACGACCCAGCCAGCCCGGTACCGGGGCTGTTGAAGCTGGCCCGCCGATCGCTCGAAATCCGTGAGCCGCGGCCACGCGGGAAAGATCTTGCCTTTGACCGCCGGCCTGAGACGGTGGAGGTGCGGATCTCCTGCGAGCCTGAGCGGATGCTCTTCACCAACCGGCAGTTCAGTGTTCAGCCGGGCCAGCCGGTGAAGCTTGTCTTCACCAATCCTGACGCAACCGACCACAACCTGGTGCTTGTCCAACCCGGCGGGCTGGCCGAGGTCGGCATGGCAGCCAACGAGATGGCCCGTGACCCCAAGAACGCCACCAGCGACTTCATCCCTGCGAGCAAGCAGGACCTGATCATTGCAGCGACGCCGATGATTGGCCCGACCCGCAAGTCGCTGGTGCATGTGTTGCGGTTTGAGGCACCGACCGAGCCCGGGGTCTATCCCTATGTCTGCACCTTTCCCGGCCACTGGATTGTGATGAACGGCACCATGGTGGTGGCCCGTGACACTGCCGAGGCTGAGCGGCTGCTGGAGGCCTGCCAGCCGAAGATCGTGCAGACCTGGACACTCGAAGACTTTCCGGAAGTCGTGATAAGCCGGGACCAACAGGCCCTTGCCCGCGGCCTGCATGCCTTTACCAAGGCCCAATGCAGCCAGTGTCATGTGGCGGCTGGCCACGGGGTGAACCTGGGGCCAAACCTGGTTGAAAGCGTCAAGAAACTTCAGGGCCGCGAACTCCTGGCGCACATTCTCGATCCGTCCAAGCAGATTGCCGACCAGTACCGCACCGTGCAGTTCATCCTTGAAGATGGTCGCGTGACTTCAGGCGTGCTGGCGGGGGAGACGGAGAATGCCTGGAAAGTTCGGCCCAATCTGCTGACCCCTGATGTGATCAAGCTGATTCCCAAGGCCACCGTCGAAGAGCAGATTGCCTCCCAGGTCTCGCCGATGCCTTCCGGTCTGCTCAACGTGCTCACCCGGCAGGAGGTCGCTGATCTGCTCAGTTTCGTGGCGGCAGGCAATAACCTGCCCACCGGTTTGATGCCGGACCACGGGGTGAAGAGAACGAACTGATGATGGCTGGAGAACCGATACTAGTCGGTTAAACTGCTGCGGTACGGGCCGCATGGCCGTTGGGCTTCGGGGTATTCAGAGGAGGCAACCCAGATGGAAAATGACCACAACGGGCTGCCGGCAACCAGCCGCAGTCGTCGTATTGGGATGCGGCTGTTTCTGATCTATGTCCTGCTCTACGCGGGCTTCATGGGCATCGTGCTCTTTCGGCCGGAGGCCCTCTCATGGCGGCCGCTGGGGGGTGTCAACCTTGCAATCGCCTACGGCATGGGGCTGATCGTTGCCGCTTTTGTGCTGGCCGTCCTGTATATGGTCGCCTGCCGCGGTGACGGCCAGGATGGCTGAGATTCATCTGCTTCCGAGGGATTCCACCAATGCTCTACGACTCCTCTCCCGTGGCCATCGCCATTTTCGCCTGCTTCGTGCTCGGCGTCGTCGGCCTGTCGTTCTGGCTCGGTCGCAAGGGCCAGTCGGCGAAGGGCTATTACGCTGCCCACGGTGAGATCCACTGGTTCGTCAACGGCATTGCCTTTGCGGGCGACTATCTCTCGGCTGCGTCGTTCCTCGGTATCTGCGGCATGATCGCCTTTTATGGCTATGACGGGTTTCTCTACTCGATCGGTTTTTTAGCTGGCTGGATCGTTGCATTGTTTGTGATCGCCGAACCGATCAAGGCCCTCGGCAAGTTCACCTTTGCTGATGCCCTTGATGCCCGCTTCAACAGCCGTGGCATCAAGCTGGCCGTAGCCGTGTCGACGCTGGTAGTGAGCATCTTTTATTTGATTCCGCAGATGGTGGGGGCGGGTCATCTGATCGTGCCGCTGCTGGGCCTGCCCTATGCCGCTGGGGTGATCCTGGTCGGTGTGGCAGTGACACTGATCGTGGTTACTGCCGGCATGGTCTCGACCACTTGGGTGCAGTTCATCAAGGGTTCACTGCTGGTCTTCTTCTGCGGGATCCTGGCCGCGCTGATTCTGGGCCGTGGACTCAAGGTGAACGCCGGCCGTTCCGGCAGCGAAGACTTGACGCCCCAAGTACTCACCGTCACAGCCGACGGCCGTCGACTGGTCAATGGCCAGCCGCAGTCGCGGGAGAATGATCTGCGGCCGGTTGGCACGATCCAGTCCCTGCCCGCCCGCTATGGTGAGAGCCGTACGACCGGTTCGCTGCGGCCACTGGAATACCTTTCGACACTCGAGGATTCGCAGATCATTACCTGGGCAGCGAAGCGGCACAGCGACGAGGCGGGCAGCCACACCACTTACACCCCGACGGTGCGGGAGGGTAAGGATCTGCTCAAGCCGGGGGGCTACTTCAAGGGCCTCTCCAGCGGGACGCTAACCGACCGGCTGAACTTCGCCAGTCTGATGCTGGCGCTGTTTTGTGGGACGGCCTCACTGCCGCACATCCTGATTCGGTACTACACCGTCAAAGACGCCGCTGCCGCCCGCAAGAGCACCGTGGTCGGTATCGCGGCCATCGGCGGCTTCTATGTGCTGACACTCTTCCTGGGACTGGGAGCGATGACCAGCGGGGCCCTCGACCCCACCAGTTCGAACATGGCTGCGCCGCTGCTGGCCAAGTCATTCGGTGAGACCCTGTTCGCGGCAATCTCGGCCATCGCCTTTACGACGGTCCTCGGCACGGTCAGCGGCCTGATCATGGCGGGCAGCGGGGCGGTGGCCCACGATCTGGTCGAGAACTGCTGTGGGGTGACCATGACCGATCATGAAAAAGTTCGGACCGGAAAGATAGCAGCCGTCGGTCTCGGCATCATCGCGATGGCTCTCGGCATTCTGTTCAAGAACTTCAATGTCAGCTTCCTGGTCGGCTGGGCCTTTCACATCGCTGCCAGTGCGAACCTGCCGGCGCTGGTGATGCTGCTGTTCTGGCCACGGACGACCAAGCAGGGCATCACGGCGGCGGTGACCGTCGGCATGCTTGCCTCGCTCGGCTGGATCCTGCTGTCAGCCGACACCTTTGAGAAGGTCTACGGCCTGCCCCGAGCTGACTCACCAGTCCCTTTCAGCCAACCGGGTCTGGTGACGATCCCACTCGGCTTTTTGGTGTTGGTGGTCGTGTCGTTGCTCTCACCCCCGCCGGTGGATGCTGTCGACCGTGAGGGTCAGATGGTCAGTCCGGTGAATGGCTGACGGAGAGCACCCGAGCCGTGGTGCGGCTGGTGGCGGAGAGGGTGTGGGGAATTGACGCATCGAAATAGATGCTGTCGCCCGGTTCGAGCGCGATTGCGTCGTCGCCATATTCGAGTTGCACCCGGCCATCGAGAACCATCAGAAACCGCTGGCCATCCTCGCTCTCGGCCCCGCGGCGATCTCCGTTGCTGAGGTGCAGCACCTGCGGTTGCATGGCGGCCCCGGGCCAACCGTCTGCGAGATGTTCTATCCTCCCGGCAGCGGTTCGTCCCTTCCCGTTCCGTCTGGGCAGCCGCTTCGAACCCGGCGCTGACTGGCCGTTTCCGGCCCGTACCAGCACATGACGCGGTGGGACGGTCAGTCCATCGACAAGCGTCTCGACACCGCAGCCAAGTGCATTGGCCAGGCTGACCAGCCCTTCAAGTGATGGCGACAACTGGCCGTTTTCCAGCTTCGAGAGCCAGCTAACGGTGAAGCCAGTCCGGGCCACAACGGCTTCAAGGGTGAGCTTACGGGCCAGCCGGGTGTCCCTGATCCGGCGGCCGAGAGTGGCAAGTTTAATCGAGGGCGGCATCTCGCGTGAGATCATTGAGTGGTGGATGATGATTGCAGCGAGAGATACCCCACACTGCAGCCTTGCCGTCCGTGTTTTTACAAGAATCACCCGCTCCTCTCAAGAGGGGGTTTGTCATGCAGGCGAAGTGGTCTTCGCGAGGAGTCATCAGTTGGCACAAAAAAAGCCCCCGCACTCGCCGGAGATCCGGAAGTGCGGGGGCTCTGGATCAGTGTTGTCACGAAGCTCAGGCGCCAGGGCGGCGAAAGTGCCGGTAAGCCTGGAGCACGTCGTAGAGGTCTGAAGAGATGGTCACCTCGTCAGCCTCGAAGTCGGTTAACCAGGTCCGGTCACTCGCCACGGCGTCAGCCAGTGTCGGCAGAATTTCACCCAACGTCACCCGGACGCCATGCTGATCGGTCGATTCACCCAGCAGTGAAAGGCCAGCTGGCTCGGTTTCGGGACCGGTGTAGACACGCAGTTTTCGCAGACCCATGGCAGACTCCCTCTTGCCGTTTATGCCCTCGAAAGGGCAATTGATGCCTGTCTGACAGGAGAGCCACGACCGCTTCCTGCGGTCTGTGGGGCCCCGCGTGGGCGTGCCTCCTGCCTGAAATTAAATATCGGCAGACAGGGCCCGCAAAGTTTGGCCGAATTCACCAGTTGTTCCGATTTTTCGTCGGCTAGGCTTTGCCGTTGGCCGATTGGCTCTGCATCCGTCCGGCTCGGAGGGCCTCGCCAATGCTTTTGGGAACAAGAGCTTCGGCCTGCAGGACTCGGGCTCGGTTCTCGGCAGTGGCTGCTTTCATCTCCTGCTCGCGGGCGATGGCCACTGCCCGCCGTTCCTCGGCCTTGGCCCGGGCGACCCGGGTGTCGGCTTCGGCCTGGTCGGCCTGGAGCCGGGCACCGATGTTCTCGCCTACCTCGATGTCGGCGATGTCGATCGAGACAATCTGAAAGGCCGTCTGGGCATCGAGGCCTCGCTCCAGCACCGCCTTTGAGATTGTATCGGGATGCTCCATCACCTCGAAGTGGGTCGCCGCGGAACCGATCGAGGTGATGATGCCCTCACCCACCCGGGCGATGATCGTCTCCTCGGTGGCTCCGCCGATGAGTTGTAGGAGGTTGGTCCGAACCGTGACCCGGGCCCGAATCTTCAGTTCCACGCCGTTGCGGGCTACCGCCGAAAGGGTCGACTTGCCGCTGGCGACATCGGGGCAGTCGATCACCTTGGGATTGACGCTGGTCTGGACCGCATCAAGCACATCACGGCCGGCCAGATCGATGGCACAAGCCCGGTCAAAGTCGAGGTCGATGCCTGCCCGGTGGGCGGCGATCAGGGCCCTGATTACCCGGGGCACGTCGCCACCGGCCAAATAGTGGGCCTCAAGCCGGTTGGAGGAGATATCCTTGCCCAAGCCGGCCTGCGTCGCCATGATCCGCGCCTGCACGATCGTGCGGGCATTCACCTTCCGCAGGCTCATGCCAAAGAGCTCCAGAAAGGTGACCGTTGCCTTCGACCAATAGGCCTGAAACCAGATCTGTCCGTAATTGAAGATCAGCAGCAGCACCGTCAGCGCGACGATGCCAAGCAGAACAGCGAGGACGGCAAGGGCGGCGGGGGGCATGGAAAGCCTCCAAGCGATCAGAAAAGAACCTGGCCCGGCGTGATCGGCCCTGGGGCATCGATCGTCGGCTCCAGAAACCGGGCGGTGAACCGGTCAGGGCCGTGCCGGGTGACGATCGCTCGGGCCGCTGGCCGCTGGGCCCGGCACTGAACGAGGCATTCAAACGGCTCATCAGGTACCGCTGCGATCCAGCTTGCCTCCGTCGCGACCAGGCTCGTCAGCGGTAGCGCCTCGCGAGGTCCGACCACGATTCGGCAGGCCTCCGGCTCAATCCGCAGCACATACAATGGGCTGCCGACTGCGATGCCCAGCCCCTGCCGCTGGCCGATCGTGAAATGCTCGATCCCCGGATGTGCACCCAGTACCCGGCCTGCTTCATCGACGATGTCACCGGCCCGCGAGCCACCGATGCGGTGGGCCACCAGCCGCGGATGTTCACCCGGGGCCACAAAGCAGATCTCCAGGCTGCCCACGGGCAGCAGCATCCGCTGCAGCCGATCGGGGGCGATACCAAAGAGCACGTAGGATTGATCACGAGAGGTGTCCGCGCCGCGGTGCAGTTCAGGCACATCCAGCCCACCGGTCGCTGGCTGGAGCAACCGGGCATAGTGGCCGGTGGCCACGTGGCTGGCACCGACCGCATTGGCATGGTCAAACAGCCGGCCGAACTTGATCCACTGGTTACAGCGGACACAGGGGTTCGGGGTGCGGCCGGCGGCATAGTCGCCGGCAAAGCTGTCGATGATGTGCTCAAAGTCATCGGTCAGGTCGAGTGGATAAAGCGGAATGTCCAGCCGATCGGCCACCCGCCGGGCGTCGACTGCATCGCTGACGCTGCAACAGCCCTGATGGCCGGGCCGGGCTGCGGTCGTCTCAACAACTGGCAGCTGTCCGACCGCTGTCGGAAGTGCCGGCTGGCCGTGCCGCATGAAGACCCCGATGCACTCATGACCGGCCTCCACCAGCAACGCCGCGGCGACGCTGGAATCGACGCCGCCCGACATGGCAATCACAATGCGGGACATGGCGTGAACTGGGCTGGGATCGCGGTGGCGAAAGGTCGCTGCCGGGTGGGATCAGTAATGCAGGACCGACTCGATTCGCTGGCCCGCGAGCCGCTCACGGCCACCAAGGCCACCGAGCTCGACGAGGAATGAGCAGCCGGCCACGGTCGCCCCGGCCGACTCGATCAGCCGGACACAGGCCTCGGCCGTGCCGCCGGTCGCCAGCACG
>RFVE01000616.1 GCA_009922585.1 Planctomycetia bacterium | reverse complement strand
CGCAGCCCCGCGCGGATGGTGGGCGAGGCGGCCCAGAAGCTCGGCGGACTGTTCCTCAGGCTGTTGCAGATGGTGGCCGTTCCGCTGATCATCACCTCACTGATCTGTGGGGTTACGGGGCTGGGTGATGCCGCCAGCCTGGGCGGCATGTTCCTGCGGACGGTGCTTTATTACGCCTCGACGAGCCTGCTGGCGATCACCGTCGGCCTGTTGGCCGTCAACATCTTCCGGCCCGGGCTGACCGGCGCCGCCGCCCCGGCAGCCAATGGGCCGGCTGCCAGCGGGCATTCACTCGGCGACCTGCTGTTTGAGCAGGTTGAGCGGATGATCCCGACCAATCCGATTGCCGCAATTGCCGAGTCGAACTTTCTCTCCATCATCGCCTTCACGCTGGCTTTTTCGATTTTCGCGGTGATCGTCGGCGGGAAGACCCTTGCAGCAATCAGGACCGCCGCCGACGCGGGCTTTGAGGTGATGATGGCGATGACGATGGCGATCATTGCCCTGGCACCACTGGGAGTGCTCTGCCTGATGCTTTTTGTAACCGCCACCCAGGGGCCAGCGGTATTTGCTTCCCTGTTTTGGTACCTGCTGACTGTCGTAGTCGCTCTGGCAACTCATGCCCTGATCGTCCTGCCACTGATTCTGCACTTCGTGGCCGGCCGCAACCCTTTCGAGTATGCCAGAGCGCTCTCCCCTGCACTGCTCACAGCCTTTAGCTCCGCCTCGTCCAATGGCACGCTTCCGCTGACGATGGCTTGCGTTGAAAATCGGGCCGGCATCGACAATAAGGTCTCAAGTTTCGTGCTCCCGCTCGGGGCGACCATCAACATGGACGGCACGGCCCTCTATGAAGCCGTCGCCGTACTTTTCATCGGGCAGCTCTATCACGGGGCGGTGCTGCCACTCGATCAGCAGCTGATCGTCGCCTTTACGGCCCTGCTGGCAAGCGTTGGCGCAGCAGGCATCCCGCATGCAGGGCTGGTGATGATGGTGGTGAT
>RFVE01000615.1 GCA_009922585.1 Planctomycetia bacterium | reverse complement strand
CGGTCGTTGTCGCTATCAGCGATCACCAGCCAGCCATCGGGGGCAATGCGGGCACCGTGGGGCCGCCGCCTGTTTCAAAGCAAATTGACAAACAAGCGCACGGCCGTACACTTCTTTAGGCTCTGCGGCTTTGAGACTGCGGTGTGCGGCAGCGTATGATGGCTTGAGCATGGATGAGTCATGCCATTCTTCGATTTCATCTGGCTCGAAGCGGTCCGCGACAAACTTGCCGAGCGGGAGATTTCGACCGATGAAATCGAAGCGATTGTCAGCCACCCGGAGTTTGAAGACTTGAGCCGCTCCAGCGGACTGCCGGTTTCCTTCGGGCATCTGCCAGACGGCCGGTTTGTCATTGTCGTCTATCGCTGGGTTGATCACGTCACCGTTCAGCCGATTACCGCCTATGAGGTGCCAGAGTGACCCCTTCCAATCAAATGAGCGATGAGGACGTCGAGGCTGCCGTGCGGAACGAGCTGCCGCGGTTGCTTCAGCGTCGCCAGGCTGGTCAACGGGCGGCAGCGGAGGACACGGTCAGCGGCCGACTGCGGCGGGCGGTGAAGGCGATGCGGCAGCCCTACGAGCAACTCTGTGAGGTTACCGGTATTCCGTTCGAGCAACTCGTCGACTTCATGGCCGGCGGCCAGCTCACATCGGACGCCCTCGACCGCCTTGCTGCGGCCACGCACTGCGAACTTGTGCCGCGCGAGACGGATTCATCACGATGAGGCCTGCCGGCAATACTTAGTAGCCGCCGATCAAGATTCGGTCGTTGTCGCTATCAGCGATCACCAGCCGGCCATCGGGGGCGATGCGAGCTCCGTGGGGCCGCCGTAACTGGGTGGTCCTCCAGTCAGTGCCGATGCCGGCACCGGCCTGCGGCGGCATGCCGGCGACGAGATCGATCACCGCGGTCTCCGGGTCATAGCGACGCACAGCGTGGTTCTCGGTATCGACGATCAGCACCCGCTGCTCACGGTCCATGCAGACATATTTCGGTCCACTCAGGCGG
>RFVE01000614.1 GCA_009922585.1 Planctomycetia bacterium | reverse complement strand
CGGGCACCGTGGTCAATGAGATTGGCTCGCACGAAGACATGCTGCCGACCCTGCTTGCCGCCACTGGCGATACGACGGTGAAGGACAATCTGCTTGAGGGCCGCACGGTTGGCGGACGAACTTACCGCGTGCACCTCGACGGCTACAACCTGTTGCCGGCGTTCCAGGGGACTGCTGACTGGCCCCGCCGGGAATTTCTTTACTGGACCGATGACGGTGACGTGGCGGCGTTGCGATACGATCAGTGGAAGATCTGCTTTCTCGAGCAAAGGGCGCACGGCATCAACGTCTGGCAGGAGCCGTTTGTGGAACTTCGGCTGCCAAAGCTCTTCAACCTGCGGAGCGACCCATTTGAGCGGGCCGACCATGAGGCGATTGATTACGGTCGGTGGCGGGCCGAGCGGATGTTTGCCTTCGCCCCGGCGGCAGCGTACGTGAGTCGCTGGCTCGAGAGCTTTCGCGAGTTTCCGCCGCGGCAGAAGCCGGGCAGCTTCAACCTCGATCGGGTGATGGAGGCAGTAATGAGTCCGCAGGGTACCGGCCGCTAAGCGAAGTCCGATTTCCTACTGGTTGATGTGCACGACAGTCGCCGGCGGGAAGCCGTTGAAGTGCGTCGAGCTGGCTGCTGAGTAGGCGCCGATAGTATCGCTGTAGAGGTAGTCCCCCAGGTTCAGTTCCGGCAACTGTTCAGCCAGGCTGATGGTGTCCAGGGCGTCGCAGGTCGGCCCGAAGACGGCACAGATTTGCGTTGGCCCCGGCTTGAAGCTCTTCAGGTGGTAGGTGCAGTGGTCGAAAATAATGCCTGAAAAGGTGTGGTAAACCCCGTCATCCACGTAATAGCAGAGTTTGTCGCCGCGGGTGGCCTTGCCAATGATCTTGCAGACGGCAGTGCCAGCGGACGCAACCAGAAACCGCCCTGGCTCGGCCAGAATTTCGATCGGCTCGGGAAAGAGGCGGTCGAGTTCGTGGTTAATCTTCTTGGCCAGCGATGCGAACTTCGGCACGCTGGCGTC
>RFVE01000613.1 GCA_009922585.1 Planctomycetia bacterium | reverse complement strand
ATCAACCCCGAGGGCAGCAAGAATCGTCGGCGCGACGTCGACATTCAACAGCATCTCGTCGACCCGACGACCAGCCTGTCCGGCCGCCGGCAACCGGGCAATCAGGGGCACACGAATTGACGTCTCGTAGGCATCCCGCTTGTCGTAGAAGCCGTGCTCGCCCAGGTGAAAGCCGTTGTCACCCATGTAGATCACCAGCGTGTTGTCAGCCAGTCCAGTCTCATCCAGCAGTCGCAGCAGCCGGCCGATGTTCTCATCGACACCGTGAACGCACTCGGCGTAACGGTGATAGAGCGCATCCAGATTGGGTACTGGATCCTTGTCAAAGGGGCCGGTTTCCATGTGGTCGATGCCATGGATCGAATAGCGTCGGTCCCGCACCCAGTTTGGCTGCGAGCGATAGTTCCGCTCAGTGCGGGCTCTGGTCTCTGGCCAGTCGATTGGCTTGCCGTCGTACCGCCCCCGATGCCGCGGTGCTGGTTCAAACGGATAGTGAACTGCCTTGAACGACCGCTTGGTGGTATCGCGGCCGTGCTGCAGCCAATCAGCAGCAAGATCGGTCAGCACGTCGGTGGTATAGCCGGAAAACTCCTCGCGGGTGCCGTTGATGTTGATCTCAGGGTCAAAGTAGGTGCCCTGGCCACGAAACGAGGCCCAGTGATCGAAGCCGGGCCGCGGCGAATCATCGTCATGGCCCATGTGCCACTTGCCTATGAAAGCGGTCTCGACGCCGGCAGCCTGCAGATCTTGTGGAAAAAACCGCGTGCCGCCGGGGACCGGCCGCTGGTTGTCGACGACCCGGTGACGGTGCATGTATTGCCCGGTCAGAATGGACGCCCGACTCGGTGAGCAGAGCGATGTGGTGACAAAGGCATTGGCGAAGTGCACACCCTCGGCAGCCAGCCGATCGAGGTTCGGAGTTTCCAGCCACTCGGGAGCCTGCGGATGAAATCCGAGAAAGTCATGCCGGTGATCATCGGCAAGAATAAAGATGACGTGCTGGGCGAGGGGCTCGGCTG
>RFVE01000612.1 GCA_009922585.1 Planctomycetia bacterium | reverse complement strand
CCGTGAGGTCCGGGCCCACACGTCAGCCTCGGCTGGCCGTGACGATGGGGGACCCGGCCGGCGTGGGCCCCGAGCTCTGTCTGCGGCTGCTGTCTGCGGCTGCGGATGGGCAGTTCAGTGAATGTCTGCCGGTGGTGTTTGGGAGTGTCGCGGTGCTGACGCGGGTGGCTGACCGGCTGGAGCTGCCGAGTGCATTCCCGCTTATCACTGACCCGGCTGCTGCAACGACTGCTGCGGTTTACGACATCCGCGATGATGCGCTGGACGCCATTGAGCCGGGGCGGGTTTCGGCAGCGGCTGGTGAGGCCGCCTTCCGGTGCTGCACCACGGCAATCGACGCGGCTCTCGCCGGCACGGTGGCGGGCATCGTTACCGCGCCGCTCAATAAGGAGGCCCTGCACGCCGCCGGCCACGACTACCCCGGCCATACCGAGCTCTTCGCCGAACGGCTGGCAGCCGATCGGAGCTGCATGATGCAGTATGCCGAAGACATTGCCTGTAGCTTTGTGACCACCCACGTTGGCTACGCCGAGGTGCCGGGGTTGCTGACACCAAGTCGGGTCGGTGAGGTACTCGACCTGACGGACGCAGCCCTCCGCCGCATTCGTGGCCGACCGCCGCGGCTGCTGGTCTGCGGGCTGAACCCGCACGCCGGTGAGCATGGCCTGTTTGGCAACAGCGAGGAAGAACGGGTGATCGCCCCGGCCGTCGCCGCCGCCGTCGCTCGGGGGATTGACGCCACCGGTCCCGTGCCTGGCGACACTGCCTTTACGCCACAGGCTCGGCAGCGGTACGACGCCGTTGTCTGCATGTACCACGATCAGGGACACATCCCGGTGAAGATGATCGCCTTCGACCGAGCAGTGAACATCACCCTCGGCCTGCCGGTGCCGCGGACGAGCGTTGACCACGGCACCGCCTTCGACATCGCCTGGCAGGGCAAGGCCGACCCCGGCAGCTTGTTCGCCGCCGTCCGGTTAGCAGCCAGACTAACGTGATCCGACGTCAGGGGGTTGCAT
>RFVE01000611.1 GCA_009922585.1 Planctomycetia bacterium | reverse complement strand
GACGATGTCGGCCTATGACATGACCGTCAGCGACGCCATCTACGGGCAGGCCCCCCGGTACGTCTCCCGCGAGCGGGTCGAGGAGATGCTGGCTCACGAATATCAGCTGCTGCAGGAACGACTCGACGCCAGCCGCGGTGAGCGGACCCGGTTCTTCGCCTTTGCCGACACGGCCGCCGCGCGGTCTTTCAGTGGCAGGAATGAGTGCCATGCCTGGGTCGGCGTCCGCTTTCAGTACGCCTGCCGGGTGCCGCCGAGCACCATGCTGCTGCACGTGCGGCTACTCGACCCCAGTAATGCGCTGCAGCAGGATGCCCTCGGCCGGCTGGGGGTCAATCTGCTGCACGCGTTGCTGACCGACTGGAAGCAGCCTCGCCGGGTTATCGAAAGCCTGCTGGCTGACATCGGCCGCGAGCGGCTGGAGGTCGACTGGATTCATGTTACGGGCCCGGCCTTCGAGGGCTGTGACAATCGGCTGCTGGGGCTGCACCTGGTGCGGCTGGGGCTGACCCCGGCCCTGCTCTTCGGCGCCGACGGCACCCCGCTGCTGGCCTCTGAGTCGATCCGGCATACCGAGGTGCTGATCGAGCGGGGCCGGTTTGCGCCGGTGACAGCCCTCAATTTGGAGATGCTCGCCACTGCCAGAGAGGCCTTTGCGGCTGAAGGCCCGCCGGCGGCTGAGGCGTCCCGCGAGCCACAGGTCCGGGAGATCATGGAGATCACCATGAACAACCTCCGTGACCGCGGGCAGACCGAAGATGCTGAGTTCCTCGCCCGCGTCGATCTGCTTTCGGCCACCGGCAAGATGGTGCTGGTCAGCGACTTGGCCGCCTTTCACGAACTGGGGGAATACCTGGCCGCCCGACACGTTGATCGGACCGGGCTGGTCCTCGGCCTTCCGCTGCTGCGGGAACTCTTCAACGAAAGCCATTATGCCCGGCTCGATGGCGGCATTCTCGAGGCCTTCGGCCGGCTCTTCACCCAGGCGGTGCGGCTTTATGTCTACCCGACCCGCGATG
>RFVE01000062.1 GCA_009922585.1 Planctomycetia bacterium | reverse complement strand
TTCAAGCTGCCAGCACTGCCGCGGGCCAGCCTCCGGCCAGGGGCGGGCAATCCCGGTTACCTGACTGCGACCGTTGGCCGTCGGCCCCAAGAACGAAGGCCAGTCTTCACCGGGACGGGACCACCCCGGCAGCGGTTGCTGGCTCACGGGCGTGTCGGCAGCCAGCGACAGCACTGCGGCGGTTGCGAAGAAGGCCACTCCAGGAATCAGGACCAGCAGCAGTCTTCGATCGCGTCGATCGCGTAGCATGTAATGAAGCTCCCTTGCGTCGAGACAGGTTCATCTGGGGGGTCAACAGCCCAGACACCACAAAGTTTCTTCCATAAATTACCTTAGCATTCGAGGACGAAACTTTCCTTTGCTGAATCTCATCACTCGCCAGGCGTTCTCTTGAAGATAAGGGGTGAGGGGCGTTGCCCATGCCAATCGAGCGGCGTCGGAAACTGAGCGTCGCCGGGATGGCGAAGCGACGTTTCCGTCGAGTAAGCGAAGGTCAGGATGACCGCAGCGAACGTCCGGCGAGATGGCATGGGCAACGGCCCGGGGCTTTTCCGAAATACCTTCTGGAAAAATCGAGCAAGCCAACCCAGAGCCCCGCAGCAGACCATGCCAGCCCCAGACAAGGCCATCAGCGTCGGCAGCATCACCATTCCAGCCCGAGCGCTGCAGTGGCAATTCAGCCGAAGTCAAGGCCCTGGGGGCCAAAACGTCAACAAGACCAACACCAAAGTTGAACTCCGGCTCGACCTGCAGCACGCCGACTTCCTGCCCGCCGGAATTGCCCGGCGGCTGCGTCTGCTTGCCGGCAGCAGAACCACCTCCGCCGGCGAGGTGGTGATTACGAGCCAACGTTTCCGTGAGCAGCAGCGGAACATCGCTGATTGCCTCGCAAAACTGTCCGACTTGCTGGCCAAGGCCCTCGTCCCGCCCACAATCAGACGGGCGACGAAGCCCTCGCGGGCATCACAGAAACGGCGGCTAGACGCCAAGCGACGCCGCAGCGAGACCAAGCAGATGCGAAGACGAGTTGCCGACTGAAGGGGCCACGTCGTTCAGATGGGTTTGCCCGCTTGCTATACTTCGTGTGAACCCGAAACCGGCGATTGGCGACCCGAAACCGATCCTCACGTATTCGAGCCACTGATCGCGTTCTCGACGGAAGGACTCGCGATGCCATCGCCACGTGATATCGACAGTGTGCTCAAAAACTGGGACTACACCCCGGGGGAGGTGAATGCCCGCCGCGTGAAGGCT
Source organism: Planctomycetia bacterium (assembly GCA_009922585.1). Classification (GTDB taxonomy): domain Bacteria; phylum Planctomycetota; class Planctomycetia; order Pirellulales; family UBA1268; genus UBA1268. The sequence goes on along the minus strand of RFVE01000062.1, from coordinate 12,125 downwards.
CGAAACGGCCGCGAAGTGCTGCAGATGCGGGTGGACATGGGGCTGCTTCAGATGGAAACCGACCGTCGCCCCGACGGCACACGGCCCCACGGGGCTGAGACCTATTTCGACTACCTCGTCGGTGAGGTTATTCGCGAGGGGGAAGGCTTTGAGCTTTCCGACGAGCAATGCTCTGAGGCCGATCGAGAATTCGTCCAGTTCTATCATCGTCGGCTCTGCTGGCTATCGTTGCGGGAATACCACCGGGCAGCCAAAGATGCGGACCATAGCCTTGCCTTCATGGACTTTGTGCGGGAACACTCACCCGACCACGATTGGACCCTGTCTCACGAGCAATACCGTCCTTTTGTGTTGTTCCACCGGGTTCAGGCCGGGGCACTTGCCATCCTTGACGATGACGGACCCGAATTGGCAATTGCCGAAATCAATCGTGGCCTCGAGGAGTTCCGGGAACTTTTCATCCGTTATGACGCCGAAGATCAGTTTGAAACCGACGAACTGGTCCAGCGACTGCGAGAGATGCGAGAGAGTGTCCGCCGCCGCTTTGAGGTGGGGCAGACCCTGGACGAGCAACTCGCCGATGCCGTGCGGTGCGAGAACTACGAACTGGCAGCAGAACTTCGTGACCAGCTGCGGCACAATGAGGTCTCTACTGGTCCATCCTCCCGCCCCCGCAAAGCACGTGGTGACTCAGACGCCGACCTCAGCCGAAACTAACCAGGCCGCGTCTGAACTTCTTGAAAAAATTTCAGACTGAAAGGAGCGTTAAGAAGTCTCGTTGCTGGCAGCTTGGAGAATCTGGGCAGAGCTACCTGTGAGCCTCGATCAATTCTGCCGATTTCCTTTGATTCGGCATGCAAACTGCACACCAGTAACACCGACTTCCTTCCCGATGGCCACTCCACCAGCTGAGAGAATGATCGATGCCTGCCATGCCTCTTCCCGCCCCGTCCCGTCCGCTGAATCCGGCGCGGCAGCGAGCACCCGCACCGTCCGGTGGGGCCGACTGCTACACCCTCCGGCTAAACGCTGAAGAGTCGCTGATTCGTGCGATTCTGGTCGAATCGATCGACTGCCTCTTTTCAGACATCGATGAAACACAGGCTGCAGGCCAAAGCCACTCGATGGACGAACCGCTGCTTGACCAGATCAACGATCAGCGGGTGCAGTTCCACGGGCAGTTGACGGCTCCACCCCGGGTTCGACGCCGGCAGAAGCTGGTGGCCTCACGGGCTGTTCTCCACGCCGTAGTGCGACGGTAGGATGCGGCGAACAATGCCGCCCCTTCCGCGAGTCGATCATGAACGGAACCGTCTTGCTTGAACCGGCCGCCTGCCGCACCCGGCAGCAGCGGCTCTGCCGCTGGCTTGAAGCTGCCGGCGTCGATCTGGCCATTTTCGCTGCTCCTGAACAGATCGAGTATTTCACTGGGCATCGATGGGACTTTCGCTTCTCTCCGGTTGCAGCCCTGCGGACCGATGGCCAGATGCTGCTGGTCTGCCCCGACAAGCCAGTCGCGGCGGAAGCCGTGGATGATCTCCGGACCTACGAAGCGAAGTGGCGGTCGACACTCCGACTCGACCAGCGGGAGGCCTCGGCTGCAGTGCTGGCCGACTGGCTGGCCGCCGGCCCGACGCCCCGGCGGGTGGGCATCGAATTCTCTTCCTGCCCTCCTCACGTCAGCCGCTGCTGCCAGACCAGCGAACTGATTGACCTCGAGCCTGAACTGTTGCGGCTGCGACGACGAAAAGATGCCGATGAACTTGCCTTGCTGAAGCGGGCGATTGCAGCGACTGGCCGCATGTACGAGCGAGCTCGGGAGATCATCCAGCCAGGACTCAACGAACTGGCCATGTTCTCGGCCCTGCAAAGCGTCGCGGTGGAATGCTGTGGCGAAATGCTCAGCGGCACCGGCAACGACTATGCCTGCGGTGTCAGGGGGGGACCGCCCAGGGACCGCGACTGTGTCGCTGGCGAGCTCTATATTCTCGACCTCGGCCCTGCCTATCGTGGCTATTTCGCCGACAATGCCAGAACGCTGGCAGTGAACGACCGGCCGACAGACGACCAGCTGGCTGCCTGGCAGTATGTCTGTGAGGCACTCAGGCTGGTCGAGCGACGGGCACGTTCCGGAGTCAGCTGCCGTGAACTCTACGCCGAGGTCGCGGCCTGGCTGAACGAGGCCCCGGTCGGCAGCTGGTCCAGCCACCTCGGACACGGAATCGGCCTCTATGTCCATGAAACGCCCCACCTCAACCCCAACTGGGATGACAGACTCGAGGCCGGCGATGTGATTGCCGTCGAACCGGCTCTCTACGCTCCGCAGCTCTACTGCGGGATGCGAATCGAGAACGACTATCTCGTCACCGAATCGGGGCTTGAACTGCTTAGTCCCTTCCCACTGGAACTGAGCGGCGTCTGAGCCGCCCCACAGCCAGCCCGGTTTTCGGCAACGCTTGCCTCGGGGTACATTGAGCGGCGGTTACAGCTCGTAGCTATTCCGACCGCTCCCGCAAGGAACTCCAATGCAGACCATCGCCAATTTCAGCTCCCGTTGGCACGCTCTCGCAACTGATGTGCTGGCCGGGAGGCCGATCACACGGGATGAGGCTGGGGCGGTACTGGCCTCTCCAGACACTGAGTTGCTCGAACTGCTGGCGGCCAGCTACCGGGTGCGGCACCACTTTTTTGCCAACACCGTGCAGCTTTTCTTTCTGATGAACGCCAAAAGCGGCCTCTGCCCAGAGGACTGCGGCTACTGTTCGCAGTCAAAGGTCTCAGAGGCTGAAATCCCCCGCTATAACCTGCTCTCCGCACCAAAGCTACTCGAGGCGGCCCGACTGGCAGCCGAGCGGCAGTCGAAGACCTTCTGCATTGTGATCTCGGCTCGCGGGCCATCGGAACGCGAGATCGACTTTGTCTGCTCCGTTGTGCCACAGATCAAGCAGCAATACGGCCTCAACGTCTGTGCCTGCCTGGGACTGCTCTCACCAGAACAGGCCAGCCGGTTGGCTGCCGCTGGGGTCGACAAGGTCAATCACAACCTCAACACGGGCGAGAGCTACTATGGCGAGGTCTGCAGCACCCACACCTATGCTGACCGGGTCGCAACACTGGCCGCCTGCCGGTCAGCCGGCCTTCAACTCTGCAGCGGAGGCATCATGGGGATGGGTGAGACGGCTGACGATCTTGTTGACATGGCATTTGCGCTTCAGAAACTGGAGGTCGAGTCGATTCCGCTAAACTTCCTCAATGCCATCGATGGCACGCCACTGGAACAGACCAATCAGCTGACACCTCGTGACTGCCTGCGGGGCCTGGCGATGATGCGGCTGGTCAACCCTGCGGCCGAGATCCGTATCGCCGGTGGGCGGGAAATCCACCTCGGGAGCCTCCAACCGCTCGGGCTCTACCCCGCCAACTCAATCTTTGTCGGTGACTACCTGACCACCGAGGGCCAGTTACCAGAAGCCGACTACAAAATGATCGAAGAGTTGGGCTTTACGATCACGCAGGGCTCTGAAGCCGCCGAGCCACTACCGGAACTGGAAGGCAGCACTGGGTGATTCGACTATTCACCGCCGAGTGACATCAGCAGTTCAGCCATTTCACCCGCAGCGTGGGTGAGATTCTGCCGGCGGGCCTCTTCAATGCCCTCGCGGAGGGCACGGCGAGCATCTTCAGGCTGGCCATACTTCACCAGGTGCTGGGCGGCCATCTGATAGGCGGGCACGTAGGGTGGTTCGCCGCGGGCAAGTTCCTGCAGCAGATCGATGGCCGCCTCCCATTCACCGTCGGTCTCCATCTGCAGCGCGAGGCTGTACCTCAGGAAGACATCATCGGGATCATCCCGCAGCATCCATTCACCGATGGCATCGGTATGCCGGAGCGACAGGGCGATGTTATCGAGCCCCTCCAGCAGGCAGCGTTGCCGGAAGGGTTCAACCTCGAAGGACCGGGCAAAGTCGTCGGTATCGCGTAGGCTGCAACTCGTAAGGTCAATCTGCAGGCGGTACTGGCCCGATTCCCCGGCGGCCGCAATGGCCGCGCGGCGGAAGAGTTCGGCAACGTCCTCCTCAGGAAGTCGGATCGGCAGGATGCCATTCGAGAAACAGTTGGAATAGAAAATGTCTGCAAATGTCGGGGCAATCACCGCTCGAAAGCCATAGTCGGCCAACGCCCATGGAGCATGTTCCCGGCTTGAGCCACAGCCGAAATTCCGCCTCGCCAATAGAATCGTCGCTCCGGTAGCAGTTGGCTGGTTCAATTCGAATTGTGGGTCGGGCGAACCATCGGCCAGAAATCGCCAGTCGTAAAATAGGAACTGGCCGAAGCCAGTGCGTTCGATCCGCTTGAGAAACTGCTTGGGAATGATCTGATCGGTATCGACATTCGCCCGATCGAGGGCTGCGACTACTCCGTCGTGTGAAGTAAAGGCCTGCATGATGCTTTCTGAGATAAGTGCCCAAAAATCGGCAGCCAAGCTTCTGCCGGTTAAAAAAATGCTTACCGGTACTGCCATTCCCGGATATCAACGAAGTGACCACTCACCGCCGCAGCCGCAGCCATAGCGGGCGACACAAGGTGGGTGCGGCCCCCCTTCCCCTGGCGGCCCTCAAAGTTTCGGTTGCTGGTCGAGGCACAACGCTGCCCCGGCGAAAGGGTGTCAGGATTCATTCCAAGGCACATGCTACAGCCCGCCTCCCGCCACTCAAACCCAGCGGCGGTAAAGATCTTGTCGAGCCCCTCAGCTTCGGCCTGGCGTTTCACCCGGCCGCTGCCGGGCACCACCATCGCGTGGAGGTTGTCGGCCACCTGATAGCCCTGAACCACCTGAGCCGCCGCCCGTAGATCCTCGATCCGACTATTGGTGCAGGAGCCGATGAAGACCCGATCAAGAGGGATATCAACAATCCTGGTGCCTGCCTCGAGTCCCATGTACGCCAGTGCCCGTTCACCGGAGGACTGATCGTTGGGGTCGGCAAAGTCGGTGGGAGCCGGCACGGTCGCATCGACCCCGACCACCTGGGCCGGATTGGTTCCCCACGTCACCTGCGGCGCCACGTCGGCAGCCCGGTAGACCTCGACCCGGTCGTAGACGGCACCGGGATCCGAGGGCAACTGCTGCCAACGGGCCACCGCCGCCTCAAAGTCGGCCGGGGCGAAGTCGCGGCCCCTCAGATAATCAAAAGTAACTGCATCAGGGGCAATCATGCCAGCCCGAGCCCCGGCCTCAATCGACATGTTGCAGACAGTCATCCGCTGCTCCATGCCGAGGCTGCGAATCGTGTCCCCCGTGTACTCAATCACGTAGCCGGTGCCGCCTTCAGTGGAAAGCTGGCCGATCAGGTAAAGCACAAGGTCTTTGGCGGTGACACCCTCGGGCAAGCTGCCTTCAACCCGCACCTCCAGTGACTTTGGCTTGGCCTGACGGAGCGTCTGGGTCGCCAGCACATGCTCGACCTCACTGGTACCAATGCCAAATGCGAGGGCTCCAAGCGCACCATGTGTCGCGGTGTGGCTGTCACCACAGACGATCGTCATGCCCGGCTGGGTGATGCCCAACTCCGGACCAATAACGTGGACAATGCCCTGGTCAGCATCACCAAGATCGAACAGGCGAACACCGAACTGTCGGCAATTCTCCCGAAGGGTGTCGATCTGTTGCTTCGAAATCGCGTCGGCGATCGGCAACCGCCGATCAGTCGTTGGCACATTGTGGTCAGGGGTCGCGAAGGTGGCCTCCGGACGGCGAACCTTCCGACCGGCGAGCCGGAGGCCTTCAAAGGCCTGGGGGCTGGTCACCTCGTGAACCAGATGCCGATCGATGTAGAGCAACGAATTTTCGCCTTCCGGCGTGCAGACGACATGATCGTCCCAGATTTTATCAAGAAGCGTGCGAGGGCCAGACATACAGCAACGGACTGGAGAGGATGGTGAACCGTAACTATCAATGTAGCCGCCGCCAGTGACTCCTGCTAGCCGCTGTCCCACCGGGCGTTTCCACCGACGTTAACCCGCCCGCCGCAGAATTGTCTGGCTGGCAAGATCGGCCAGTCGTTCGTGCGACACTTCCTGCCAAAAATGGCCTGCGTCCCGCACGTGCTCCTGCATCAAAACAGTGCCCGGACGCACGAGACGCTGCAGAAAGAACCAGCAACGGGTCAGACGCTGCCGATCATTGCAGGATGAGATCAGGACAAGATCAAACATTCCCAATTGATTACATGTCCGCGCCAAGGCTGTATCGGTATTACCAGGCACCAGTTGCACTCTCCCCAGTCCGTGGAGGCGACGGTGAGCCTCCTTGAGGGTGACACCCGCTGGGTCAACGGAACTCCGGGCCTCAAACGGATCGAGGCCCACGTAATGCACGGGGCCCAGACCTGCTGCAATGCGAAGGAGTCGCTCTGTCCGCTCGAGGGTTCCGAGGCCAAGTTCAAGAATTCGGGCAGGCCGCTGCTGAAGAATTTGCCGCAGCAATGGCCGCTCAGCCGCGGGCCCCGACAATCGGGTCAGCCAAACCCTCCGCAAAAAGCCAACGCCACTCACGACTACTGTCCTCTTCCTCGAGAATATCGCCTCCCTCAAGGGATGATCGTCGGGGCACCCTGTCGGCCTTGAGTGGCAACGATTCACGACTCCCTGATCGGCAGAGCCGGCAGACTCGACGCAGGCCATGCACGGCCTGTTCGCCACCCGCGCTGAAGACACCGGGGCTACCGGCAGCGAGGAAGGCCCCGGCCGATTTTCGCCGAGTAAATTCTGAAAAGCCCCTGTCGCTGTGGGATCATGCCCAGGATGAACCGCCCATCTGGTCGGCTACAGGGACACCGAAGCTGGTGTTGATCGCCCACAATTACTGAAGGTGAGAAGTACGAAGAACGTTCTGTACCCAATCAGTTGCCACGAATCTTCCCCAGGGACTGCCGGGCAGCGTCACGGATACTTCGAATGGGATCGTCTTCCGCAAGCAACTCAAGCGCAGGCACCGCAGTTTCAGCCTTATTCCCGAGATCGCCCAAGGCAATGGCAGCCTCCAACCGGACTGTCTGCGATTCCGCCTCAAGCGCGGCGGTCAGCAGCGGGATCGCCCGCTCAAACCGTTTTTGATTCTCTGGCTCAATCTGAAGGGCCGCCCAGATCGCTACCGTTGAGAGCATCAAATCTTCCGACTCGGCCAGCTTTGCCAGTCTCTCAACCGCAGGACTAGCTGCCGGTGCCCCGATCCGCCCAAGGCAGTACGCCGCCGCATATCGCAGTCCCCCTCCTTGTTCTTCCGCAGTTTCATCAGCCGACTGATCAAGCAGTGGCACCAAGCGATCGACGGCACTCCCAGCAGGTGGGCCGATCGCCGCCAACGCCAGAATCGCCTCGCCAACAACAGCATCGTCCTCTGCATCGAGCCGCTCAGCGAGTGGCTCAACCGCCCCTGCTGCAGCACTGCCTATTTCTGCCAAAATCTTCAAGGCAGGCATTTCCGTCACCGGATCGGCAAGCAGTTTCATCACACTTGCGACGGCATCTCCATCAAGACGAATCAACGCTGCTGCCGCATTGTCGTGAACCCGATCGGAGGGATCCTCGAGCATCCCGGCAAAATGCCCTGCCAGTGCTTCACGAGCATCCTGTTGGAGGCCTCCCGCCAAATCCGAAAGTGCTGAAATTGCCGCCACCCTTGCGAACTCTTCTTCGCTGTCACACTGCGTCAGCAACCGCTCTACGGCATCATCGACCAGTTCGTTGTTGCCTGGATCGATTTTTGCTCGAGCCCAGGCCGCAGTGGCTGCCAGCTGAGGTGCTTCGGTTGCTACCACCTCAGCGAGCAAAGGCTCGGCCTTAGCAACCTTCAACTTCCCCAACGCGTAAAGCACGACACCGCGAAGGGATGGCTCACCTTCGGCAAAGAGTGAGATGAGGTCGTCTCCTGCCGCCCGCGCCGGCTCTCCGATAGCAGCGAGTGCGAGAATCTCCTGCAGCTGTTCCTCCGGCGGACTCTCGGCCAGTGCCTCAAGCAAAGCCGGTGTCGCCGCAGCAGCAGCCGGGCCAATTTCTGTTAGCGCCACACTCGCCCAATACCGTCCCTGCGGCCGCTTGAGCCGCTCTACCAGAAAGGGCACCCCTTCTGCGCCCATGTCAGCGATACTGTGAAGCGCCGGCAAAATGACTGCCGGATCGTTTCCTGCGAACACGCCATCGACCACAGGCATGATTTGCTCCGGATCGGGATCAAGTTGTCGCAACGCTTGCAGGCAAGCCCGTCTGACCCGAGGATCGCTGTGGACCAGAGCGGCAACGAGTTGGGTGATCGCATCCCGATAAAGCTCTGCGTCATCGGCAGGAAGATCAACGCGATTGTCATCCTCACGAATGTGTCCAATCGCTGCGGCAGCCTGCGTTGCAACCACAGGGTCCGCATCCTGCAGAAGCTTCAAAAGCGCAGGGATTTCACCAATCGCATCTTCACCGATCAATCCAATTGAACGGGCCGCATGCCAGCGAACACGAGGATCGTTTGCGGTTGTCAAGCCAACAAGGTCAGGCAGTGCCTCGCGAGCCCGGCCCCGACGCCGACCGATCAGGTCGATGAGTTGAAGCGTGGCATCGGGATTTGTTGACGCAAGCAGCTCCTCACGAAGCTGCGGCAGCGGCTTTCGGGCCTCAGTCGCGGGCAGTGCTCCGCGCTCAGCGGATGGCTTGGGCGTCGATGCCGCATCAGCTGAGTTCTTTGGCTCTGCTGGCACACTCTCTTTCGCAGCCAGTTGCGGCTCCGGTTTTTTAGCCGCTGGAGGGGTTTCCATCGGCTCCTCACGATCCGCAGGCTGTTGATCAACCCGCTCCACGGGAGATGGCCTGTCGGCTTCGCGGCTCGCGCAGCCACACACACCGACCGCCAGACCGATTACCACGAGGCGAGAGAGCGTCCAGAAGTGCCTGTTCATAAAATCTGCTTTCCGACGTAAGTAAGAATCAGAAGCTCGTCCAAGCCGCGACACACCATACTGAGCCCCCAGCAGTGAAAAAGCGAGCCGCGACAGCAAGCTCTGGAGAGCCTGCTATTTTCTCAAAATCGCACGATCGGGCTGGCGAAAGTATACTCTCGTCTGAGAGATTTTTTCCGAAAGTCCGCTTTGTGGCCAACGGCAGCCGCGGCAACTTCTCCAGCTGAGGTCGATAATGAACGTGAAGTGCAGTGTTTCCCCTGTTCGATTGATGATCGGCCGACATCGCTGGACCATCACGCTGATTTGCTTGCTCTTCGTGAATGTCGCATCTGCACAGGGCCGTGGCTGGGGCTGGGGCCGTGGCAACTATGCCTCAACCGCCCAACAGGCGGCAGATTATGGCATGGCTTCAATGATGCGGGCACAGGGCTACCAAAACCTGCAGAATTCAGAAGCAGCAAAAAACTACGAACAGGCCAAGACGCTCGAAATTGACAACCGCAAGAAGTGGACCGAAACCTACTTTGAAATGCGAAAGATCAACCGGCAGGCCCGGGCGGAAGAAGCCCCGCCGAAAGTCTCGCACGAGACTGCCATTCGGCTGTCGCAGAAGATGGCCTCGCCGCGACTGGGGGCCACGCAACTCGATCCTGTGACTGGACACATCGAATATCCGCTTGTCTTGCAGGACAGCATCTTCGAGCCCTATCGAACCGAACTCGATGCCCAGTTCGCCAAACGGTCGACGTCCGGTAGTGGCTTGCAGTTTGATCAGTGGCAGGCAATCCAGCAAACAGTCTCAAAGTTTATCGAGGTGCTGAAGGAGCACATCGATGACTACCCTGCAGGTGAATATGGCAAGGCTCGGGTCTTCCTTAACAGTCTGGCCAACGAAGCAAACTTCCCGGCCAGCTGAAAATAGCGCCGGTCCCTGCAAACAGGGTTTATTCCTGCTTTCGTAAACGGTCGATTAGGACGGGGCATGAGCCCGCGTGGCTACTCTGTTACCTCCTGTGAAACTGCTATAGTGTCGATAAAGCATGCGGATCGCCTCAGATAGCGATCTCGTTTTCAGAATTTTTCGGCTCATCAGGCTCCCCCTCGCCCCGAGAGAAATGCATGAAGGCTCTAGTCACCGGTGCCACAGGCTTTGTTGGCCCGAGATTGCTGCGACTGCTCGACCAACCCACGGTGCTGACCCGCAACCCGGAGCGGGCAGCGGACTCGATTGGCCATCTTGCTGGGCGGATTGTGCACTGGAATCCGATGGAGGGCCCGCCGCCGCCAGAGGCCTTTGAAGGCATCGATGTCGTGTTCCACCTCGCGGGAGAATCGGTCGCTGAGGGACGCTGGACTCCCCAGCAAAAAAATAAAATTAGAGATAGCCGGGTGATCGGAACTCGTCATCTCGTTGCTGGTATGACCCGAACGGAGGCCGGGCCGCAGGCCCTGATCTCGGCTAGTGCGGTTGGCTACTACGGTGACCGTGGCGATGAAGAACTCACCGAGTCAGCGCCACCAGCTGACGATTTTTTGGCTGATGTCTGTATTGCCTGGGAGAAGGAGGCAGCGGCGGCCGCTGACCGCGGCATCAGGGTGGTAACGGCCCGCACTGGTATCGTTCTCGGAGCTGGGGGAGGAGCCCTTGGCAAGATGCTCACTCCGTTCCGACTTGGCGCGGGCGGGCCGCTGGGCAGTGGCAAGCAGTGGATGCCCTGGGTGCATGTCGCGGATCTGGCCCGGCTCTACGTCCATGCCGCCGAGACGTCCACGGTGGCCGGACCGATGAATGCCGTCGCCCCCAACCCGGTGCGGAACAGCGAATTCACCAAGACACTCGCCAAGCAGCTTCGCCGGCCGGCCTTTCTACCGGCCCCCTATTTCGGCCTCCGCCTGGCCTTCGGCGAGTTTGCCCAGGTGCTGTTTGCATCACAGCGGGTACTCCCGAAGGTTGCCCTCGAAAGCGGCTTTGTCTTTCAGTACCCGTTGCTTGCTGAGGCACTCCGAGACATTTTGTCACCCGGAGTTGCTGCCTGCTTCTGGCTTCCAGTCAGTCACCCTCACTGCCTAAGACGGTGCGAATAAACAGGCCAGCAGCGGTCACCACTGAAATGATCACTCCACCGACAAGTGGAACAATCCCGCCGAAGCCCTGATTGCCGGTGGCAGCAGCGATGGCGGCAAGCAGGAGTCCTCCGCCAACGCCACTCACCGCAGCGATGCCGGCGACTTTCAACAGTCTGTTGGGCTTGCCTCCAGACACTTCTTCCCGGCCAGGTTGATCGACAATCACGCCGCCGTCAGGGGGCAGACTGTCGGCATCACCCAACGCCCAGTCGCTATTACCCTGCTGACGCGCTGATTCATTTCCAGCCACTTCTCCGGCCCCCAACGCCGTGTCCTCCTCACCTCGCAGCATGGGCACGAGGCTTGCTGGCCTCCAAGAAGCGAGTTCATCGATGATCTCAGCCATTGACTGGTAACGTTCGGCGGGCTCCTTTAACAACATGCCCTCAATGACGCGACAGAAGGCCTTGCTCACGTGGGGCGCTTGGGCCATCACGTTTGGCGGCTTTTCATGGAGGTGCCGCTTGGCCTTTTCCTGACGACTGCCACCCGGATAGAGCGGCTGGCCGGTCACCGTGAAATAGAGCGTGCAGCCGAGGCTGTAGATATCGGCCGACGGCCCGACATTGTCTGGATCCAGTAATTGCTCCGGGGCAATATAGTCCATCGTGCCGACGACCCGATTAAGTTGCATCGCCTCATCAGCTATTACCGAACCTGCAAGCCCCAGGCGTCTCGATGAATCACACCCTCGGCGTGAGCGTAGTGAAGCACAGATGCGGCCTGCGAAATGACTGATGCCGCCGTCATTTCATCAAAGACGCCATGCCGCTTAATCTGCCGGTTGAGATCAAGGCCGGGAACAAGTTCGGTCACCAGAAAAAAAACCTTGCCGTCATAGCCTGCGTCAAGCGCACGGACGAGGTTCTCGTGATCGAGCCTTCCGAGCATCCGAATTTCACGTCGAAAAACTTTTTCAGACTCTTCAGTCGACTTCTTTCGAGGCAGCACCTTGACGGCTACGCGACGTCCCATGAGTTCATGCTCTGCGAGGAACACCTGCCCCATGCCGCCCCGCCCAATCTGGTCGAGGATGCGATATTGCCCGAGGTT
>RFVE01000610.1 GCA_009922585.1 Planctomycetia bacterium | reverse complement strand
AGCTATCGCTGGACCGACGGCGGCCAGACCACCCGGCTGGCTGACCTGCTCGTCAGCCTCGATGCCATCGACGGCCTCGATCGGATCAAGTTTGTGACCAATTATCCACGGGACATGACCGATGACCTGATCGCTGCGGTCCGTGACTTGCCCAAGGTCTGCCACTATCTGCATGTGCCGGCCCAACACGGCTCGGACGATGTGCTCAAGCGGATGAAGCGGGGCTATACCATCGGCGAATATCTCGAGATGCACGCCCGGCTGCTGGAGGCGATTCCCCATGCGGCTGTCACCAGCGACTTCATCGTCGGCTTAAGGCGTTTGACCGGCAGCCTGACGACGTGCCTGAAGCGGTCAAGAAGGAACGCAACCGGCTGCTGCTCGAAGCCCAAGCTGAGGTCAGCCTGGACGGCAACCGCCGGTTCATCGGCTCGCGTCAGCAGGTGCTCATTGAGGGGCTCTCGACTCGTGATGAAAAGCGGGCAGTCGATCCCGGCCCCGACGGCGTGGCCCAGCTGACCGGTCGGACGATGTGCGACCGAATTGTTGTCTTTGACGCGCCCCTGCGGCTCGTCGGCCGGCTGGTCGATGTCGACATCACCGCGGCCGGTGCCTGGAGCCTCGCCGGCGAGGTAGCCGACGGCCTAGCCGAGGCGGTGCCGCTGGAGCAGTTGGAGCAACCGCAACCAGCTCTGCACCAGATCACGATGCCTGCCGCCCCGCAGCGGGGAACCTGAGATGGCGGCCAAGCCGGCTGCTGCAGAGCAAGTTGCGGGCAACTCGTCCGCAGGTCTGGCCATTGCCGAGTCACCCGAATGTCTGCGGGCATTTCTGGCGACTGATGACACCCTTGAGCGTTGGGCACAAGCTGCGGGCCTGGCCGATCACGATACGGTCCGGCGGATCGTTCGCGGCTGGGCGGATGGCCGACTCAGTCCCGACCTGTTGGGTGAACTCATCGAATCGCTTGGCCGCTTGCTGCCAGATGTCGTCGATGCCGACCGGGTACTCATCACCCT
>RFVE01000609.1 GCA_009922585.1 Planctomycetia bacterium | reverse complement strand
ACCGACCATGCGGTGCTGCAACGGGATCGGCCGGTTCCCATCTGGGGCTGGGCAGACCCGGCTGCTGAGGTGACGGTCAGCTTTGCCGGACAAGAGCAGGCCGCTACCGCCGACGCCAGCGGCCGCTGGCAGGTGCAGCTTGAGCCACTGGCCGCCTCAGCAGAGCCGCGGAGGCTCTCGGTCAGTTCTGCCGGAGCGACGGTCAGCCTCGACGACCTGCTCGTCGGCGATGTCTGGCTGGCCTGCGGCCAGTCGAACATGGGGTTTTCCATTCCCAAATCGACGCATGCCGAAGAAGCCCGGCAGGTCATTCCACATCCACAGTTGCGGCGGTTCAAGGTTGGACCCTGGCTTGCCCACCAGCCGCTTGCAGACCTGGGGGCGGAGGGAGCGATTCAGGATCCGAAGTGGCGAATGGGCGATGATGGGCAGTGGCGGGCCGTTGCCAACGAGCGATTTGGCCTCGACTGGATCTCGGCAGTGGCTGCCTGGTTTGTCCATGAGGTTCGCCGGTCACAGGACATCCCCATCGGCCTGATCGAATCGCATTTCGGCGGGTCGAAGCTGCACTGCTGGATGCCGCTGGAATCACTCGATCAGAGCCCGGAATTCAGCCGCGACGTCCTTGAGCAGTACCGAAAGCAAAAGGCAGCCTGGGACCAGCACTATGCCTCCTGGAAGGCAGACCCCAGCCGAGACTCAAAGCAGCCGCCGACTGAGCCCTGGCGACCCGCCTGTCTCTACAACGCGATGATCCATCCGTTGGCCCCGCTCGCGGTGCGCGGGGTGATCTGGTATCAGGGCGAGTCAAACGTGGGGCGAGCCGAAGCCTACCGGCGGCAGCTGCCGGCGATGGTGAAGGCGTGGCGGACGGCTTTTCAACACGAAGACCTTTGGTTCTTGGCGGTGCAGCTGCCGGCCTTCGGCAAGGTGCGGCAGTGGCCCCGCAGTGCCTGGGCTGAGATCCGGGAATCGATCGCTGAATCGACGGCAGCCCTGCCCTCTGCGGCCAGCATCGTC
>RFVE01000608.1 GCA_009922585.1 Planctomycetia bacterium | reverse complement strand
ATCGACCGCTGGGTCGCCCGAGATGCCAATTATCCAGAGCCGATCGTCGATCATGCCGAGGCCCGCAAACTGGCCCTGGCGGCCCTCAAGCAGGTGACGAGTGGAAAGTAGGACTGGCCGCTGCGTAGAGTTGTTCGTGAGCGCTCTTCCGTGGTGCGAGTGAAAGACCCGATATGTTCCGCCAGCGAAGACAGACAGTGATGCGGCAGATTGCCGGGATCGCGGCGTTTATCGGCCTATCGCTGGGATCGCTCTTGCCCGCTGACTGCTGCCGGGCAGCCCAGCGTGCCGAAGCCATTGCTGCCGACCTGCCCTGTTGCCAGCCGCAGCCAGCGGTGGTTCTTGACGAACACTGCGGGTCTGCCTGCTGCGGGGCTTTGCAGACCACTCAGCCAACGCAGCCAGTCGAGGAACACCCCTGGTGCTCTACGGTGTCTGGCGGAATTGAATCGCACGGAAGTGAGTTCCCGTGTTCACCACTGTCGCGTGACAGTGGCAGCGATTCTTCCCCAGTCGATTCAGCAGACATGCTGCCTGAATCGGCGTTCATTTCGAAGGAGATTCCCATGTTTCGCGTTCTGACCCTGTGTGTTCCGATGGCCGCCCTCGGTCTGGCCCTCATCGCCAGTCCCGCCTCGGCGGCCGACAAGGCGATGGATCCGGCCAAGAAGGCAGCCTGCATCGAAGCCTGCAACAGCTGCCTGCAGGCCTGTAGAGAATGTGTCACTGGCTGTGACTGTGCCATGTGCGAGACCGACTGCCTCACCTGCATCGAGACCTGCAAGGCCTGCGTGGCCTTGATGCAGTATGAGTCGTCCCTCTCACCGCAGATGTGCGGCCTTTGTGCCGACGCCTGTGAGGCCTGCGCCAAGGCCTGCCTGGAGTGTGCTGACATGCCCTGCTGCCAGAAGTGTGCCAAGGCCTGCCAGCGGTGCGTCGAGACCTGCCGGGCCATGGCCAGCTGAGTTGTTGGCTAACTGCTTGGAAAGCCGCGGCGGCGCCGGATCTCCGGCGCCGCCGTTTTTT
>RFVE01000607.1 GCA_009922585.1 Planctomycetia bacterium | reverse complement strand
GCCCAGAGACCGCCCGCCTCACGAGCCTTCTTGAAGGTATAGCGGATCGCCCGCCAGCCGCCGCCGGTTCGCACCCGTCCCATGCCTTGCTCACTTTCCTTACGTCTCGGTTCTTTCAGCCGCGGAGCCCCATCAGCCCAGGCTGACGGTCACCGTCTTGTCTTCCAAGTATGCGTCAAGGCCGCGTTCCCCGAGTTCGCGGCCGAAGCCCGACTGCTTAAAGCCACCGAAGGGGGCAGCGGCGTCAAAGACGTCATAGCAATTCACCCAGACCGTGCCAGCCCGCAGCCGCCGGGCCACGTCGTGGGCCCGGCCCACATCGCGGGTCCAGACAGCGGCTGCCAGGCCGAAGCTGGTGGCGTTGGCCCGCCGCACCAGTTCATCGACGTCCGAGAATCGCAGCACCGACAGCACCGGGCCAAAGATCTCATCCCGGGCAATGGCCATCTCGTCACTGACGTTGGTGAAGACGGTCGGCTCGATGAAAAAGCCCCGCTCACCCACCCGCGATCCACCGGTGGCACAGGTCGCGCCCTGCTCGCGGCCCTTGGCGATGTAGCCCATGATCTTGTCGAACTGCGCCCGGTCGACCTGAGGTCCCTGGTCGGTGGCCGGATCGAACGGGTCACCCACCTTCCTGCCTTTCGAGAGGGCCACCACCTTCTCGACAAAGGCATCGTGAATCGAATCTTCGACAAACAGCCGCGAGCCGGCGCAGCAGCACTGGCCTTGGTTGAGGTGAATCGCCACGTGGGCCCCGAGGGCGGCGGCCTCGAGGTCGGCATCGGCAAAGACGATGTTCGGGCTCTTGCCGCCCAGTTCGAGGGTCAACCGCTTCATCGTGTCGGCCGCCTGCCGCATGATCACCTGCGCGGTCTCACCCGAGCCGGTGAAGGCCACCTTGTCGATGCCGGGGTGTTTGACGATCGCCGCGCCGGCGGTTGGCCCGAAGCCAGGCAGCACATTGATCACGCCGTCGGGCACGCCCGCCTTCTGGGCCAGCCGAGCCAGCCGCAGGCAGGTCAG
>RFVE01000606.1 GCA_009922585.1 Planctomycetia bacterium | reverse complement strand
CCGCACATCGGCATAGGTGAAGGGTCGGCCCAGCTCGTTGGCGGCATAGTCATCGTCAAACCGCTGCAGCAGCCTGCCGTCACGGCCATAGACATAGACTGCCGGCACGCTGGTGAGCGCGAGCTTTTCATAGAGCGTGTCAGAGTCCTCACGGCCCAACAGGTTTTCGATGGCTCCCGCCCCCACCTGGCTCAGAAAGTCCTGCACCGGCGGCAGCGCATCTTCCGGCGTGCCGAAGCCCTCATAGTCAAATGACAGCGACAGGCAGGCGACCTGGTCGCCATAGTCGCGGGCCAGGCTGACCAGGCCGGGGAACTCCTTGATGCAGGGCGGACAGGAGGTGCTCCAGCAGTCGAGCACGACGACTCTGCCCCGGTGGGCGGCAAGCCGCTCCAGCAGTTCGGCATGGTTGACGAGCCCAACCGTCACCGCGCCAGCCGGGGGGCTGCCAGCTGCAGCCAGGGCCGCTGGGGGTGCCGCCGGCTCAGGCGCCGATTTCGCCGCACAGCCGCCCAGGGTACCGATGCAAATGCCCAGCGCCGCGACCGCCCACCCGGCCGCTATCATGCCGTTCCTCATGCCATCCTCCACCGGGTCACCGTTCGAGCACGTCCGCCACAAGCCGCCGGCCCAGCTGGCCGCCCCGCGGGAACTCATGCTTGCCTGCCCGGAGTTTCGCAGCCGGGTCAATCTCTCCAATATCGTACGGACCTGCGGCTGTTTTGGCATCCGGCGGGTCATCGCCTGCGGGTCGGGCAGGCTGGAGGAACGGATCGCCCGCGACGGAGCTGAAGCGGTAGAGATCGAGGTCCACCGCAGCCTGCCCCCGGTGCTCGACCGGCTGAAGCGGGAGGGCTGGCAACTGGTCGGCCTGGAGCAGGCGACCGGCTCAGAAAACCTCTTCTCCTTCCAGTTCGTCAGCCGCACGGTGCTGGTCATCGGCAACGAGCGCCTCGGCATCGAGCCGGAGGTGCTCACCCGGCTTGACCGGGTGGCCGAGATTCCAATGGCGGGGTTGCCCCACAGCCTCAACGCCGCCAC
>RFVE01000605.1 GCA_009922585.1 Planctomycetia bacterium | reverse complement strand
ATGCTGTTGAAGGGGGGCTGGCCGGCAAAGAAGTACCACCGCAGGGCGTCGGCTCCGTAGCGGTCGAGAATCTCGGCCGGCTCCTTGTAGTTCCGCTTGCTCTTCGACATCTTGCCACCGTCTTCACCGAGCATGTGGCCGAGGACGATGCAGCTGCGGAAGGGATGGGGATAGGCCCGCGGTGGCATAGTGGCCGCGGGGTTGGTCGCGGCGGCGTCAGTCGTCGAATCGGGGCCGAACAGCAGCGTGCTGATAGCCAGCTGGCTGTAGAACCAGCCCCGGGTCTGGTCGATTGCTTCAGAGATAAAATCAGCTGGCCACTGGCTCGCAAACTCCTCCTGGCCCGTATGCGGCCAGCCCCACTGGGCAAACGGCATGGCGCCCGAGTCAAACCAGCAGTCGATCACCTCTGGCACTCTTCGCATGCGGGCACCGGCTGCAAAGGGCGAGTCGTAGGTGATCGCATCGATGTAGGGCTTGTGAACCCGGAGGTCGTCGGAAAGGTCGGGGTTGGCCGCCTTGGCCTGCTCAAAGACCTCAGCGCCGGTGGCACCCGGCTTGGCCAGCAGGGTCGCGTAGGAACTGACCGCCTCAGCCTGGCCGGTTTCTTCACAGACCCAGATTGGCAGCGGCGTGCCCCAGTAGCGTTCCCGCGACAGGGCCCAGTCGACGTTGCTCTCGAGGAAGTTGCCGAAGCGGCCGGCCTTGATGTGCTCGGGAATCCAGTTGATCTGCTCGTTGTTGGCCAGCATCGCGTCGCGGAACTGGCTGGTGCGGATGAACCAGCTGGCTCGCGGGTATTGAATGAGCGGGTCGTTGTCGGCCCGCCAGCAGAAGGGATAGTCGTGGAGGTACTGCTCTTGATGGACCAGCAGCCCGCGGCTGCGGAGATCGCGGCTGATGTCGCGGTCGCATTCCTTGACGAAGCGGCCGCTCATCCCGGGAAACTCATCGGTGAAGGTGCCGTCGGGGGCGACGCAGTTGAGCAGCGGGGGCGTGTCGCCCGCGAACCGCTCGCGTTCAGTCTGCAGCACGCCGTAGT
>RFVE01000604.1 GCA_009922585.1 Planctomycetia bacterium | reverse complement strand
GGGCACGAACTGGGCCACGGTCGGGACTACCAAGATCGCCAGCTTCGTCTGCCCGAGCGAAGTGAACAATTTCTTCCGGACCAAGGACGGCACCAACTATGTCTATCCCACCAGCTACGGCTTCAACTTCGGCACCTGGTTCGTCTACGACCCGGCCACCGGCCGGGGAGGGGACGGGGCATTCCATCCAAACTCCAACTACAAAGCGAAGATGTTCACCGATGGCCTGTCCAAAACGCTGCTGGCGAGTGAAGTGAAGGCCTTC
The DNA here is from genome assembly GCA_009922585.1 of Planctomycetia bacterium. GTDB lineage: Bacteria > Planctomycetota > Planctomycetia > Pirellulales > UBA1268 > UBA1268. The sequence goes on along the minus strand of RFVE01000604.1, from coordinate 781 downwards.
ACGCCCTACGTCCGCAACACGGCCGATCCGGGCGGCAGCTATCCAGCTGGCTCGCCGCCGGCCGACCCGGCCCTGATCGCCGGACTGGCAAGTGGCGGCCAGCAGAAGCTCGGCCCTGACACCAACAGCAACACGGGCCATACCGAATGGCCCGACGGTCGGGTCCATCACACCGGCTTCACCGCCACCTTCACACCCAACACCGTGGTACCCTTCAGCGACAGCGGCACCGACTACGACATCGACCTCAACTCGCAGCAGGAAGGTAAGTCTGCCAGTCAGCCGACCTATGCCGCCATCACCTCGCGGAGCTCCCACCGCGGGCTGGTCAATACCGGCATGGTCGATGGTTCGACCCGCACGATCACCGATGAGATCAGCCTGAAGATCTGGCGGGGGCTGGCCACCCGCAGCGGCGGTGAGGTGGCCAATGTCCCGTGAGCCTTGAGGCGGGCGGCTGACGGCAGAGGCCGAAAAGACCTCGCCGTCTTCCTCCGAGCCTGCGCATCGGCAGAAATCTCTTGGTACCCTCAAGAGGGCTTTCTGCGGCCGTCGCCTCGATCAGCCTGATCGCTCCCACGGCCTGCAAAACTGAGGATTGTCTGCGTTGCGACCGCTTCCCCCACCTGGCATTCGGACAACTCTGCGGTTGAGCGTCGCCGGTCTGCTGGCGACGGCGGTGATCACGGCGGCCCAGCCCGTCGCCGCCTGGCCGGTTCGTCATGCCGTCGGCATGTTTCGAGACGATCCGCGGCCGGCGGGCGATCTGCCGATCGGCGTG
>RFVE01000603.1 GCA_009922585.1 Planctomycetia bacterium | reverse complement strand
CGAGGAGCACGATGTTGCTATTCCGATCACGGTGCTCGAGGAACTCGATAAGTTCAAGCGGGGCAATGAAGATATTCATTTTCAGGCCCGTCAGTTTCTCCGGCAGTTGGATGCCCTGACTGGAGATGTGCTTTCCGCTGAAGGCGCCCCGCTGGGGGCCGGCCGTGGGGGTATTCGGGTGATTATTGGGGCGGAGCGGCAGGCTCGCGTTGCCGAAGCGTTTCTTGAGAACACCCCAGACCACCGGATTCTCAACACTGCCGTCTGGCTGCAGCGAGAGCGTCCAGGCAGGCCGGTCATTCTTGTGTCGAAAGACACTAACCTCAGGATGAAGGCAAAAGCGCTCGGGCTGCCGGCACAGGATTACACCAGTGATAAAATCGAGAGCTTTGACAAGCTTTACATGGGAAAACGGGTGGTTGAGGCAACACCAGCCGAGGTGATCAACCGGTTTTATAGTGACGGTGATGGAGTGCCGGCGGCTGAGTTGCCGTTCGTCGATTCGCCGTGGAAAAACGCTGCTGGCGTTGGCGGCTGCCCTCGAATGCCGCCAGCAGTATCGCCAGATTCTGCTGGCGCGGCCAGTCGTCCCGCTGTCGAACCGCGACCTCGGTTTTCTACCGGGAGACATCTCCGACAAGCTCGATCCGTACATGCAACCCCTCTACGACAACCTGACGGTGATCCGCCATCAATTCCATGAAAACTCACCTGCTGCCCAGCGGATTCTGGAGATGCGGGAATCAGAGAAACTGCTCGTCACCCCGCTGGCCTACATCCGGGGACGAAGCCTGCAGCGGATCTTCTTCATTGTCGATGAGGCCCAGAACCTCACCCCCCACGAAATCAAAACAATCATTACGCGGGCTGGCGAAGGCACCAAGATCATCTTCACTGGTGATATTCGTCAGATTGACCAGCCCTACCTCGACGCCCTTTCGAATGGGCTGAGCTATCTGATCAACCGTATGGTCGGGCAGCCAATCTATGCCCATATCACTCTTGAAAAGGGTGAGCGGTCACCATTGGCTGATCTTGCCAGCGAACTG
>RFVE01000602.1 GCA_009922585.1 Planctomycetia bacterium | reverse complement strand
AGCATTGTCACGCCGCCACTGCCGCCGGACTTTGAACTCAGTTGGGAGTGGCAGATCGAGCAGGGGGTCAACAGCGGGCTGAAATACCGGGTCCGCCGCTTCGGTCAGGAGTTTTATTTCAACCAGTACCTCGGCCTGGAGTATCAGATTAACGACAGTGCTCCCGGCGACACGTCGAAGGGCTCGACCGCCGCGATCTACGGGCTGGTTGGCCCCGCCGCCGACAAGCCACTCAATCCCCCCGGCCAGTGGAACAGTTCCAAAATCATCGCCATCGGTGACCGCATTGAGCACCACCTCAACGGCACGCTCGTAGCGGCTGCCGTGACGGCAGGACCGGCCTGGGAAACCACGGTTGCATTGAGCAAGTTTTCTGGCAGCAGTGACTTCGGCCGCGGCCGTCCGGGCGACCGCGTCATGCTCACCGACCACGGGGGCCGGGTCCGCTACCGCCACTTTCAATTTGTCACCAAGCCTGCGCCACCAGCCGACCCGATCGAGCGGCAGGGACCGTTTCTCGCCAACGCCAGCCGCAATGGCTGGGCCGATCAAAATAGCATCGTGATCTGGACGCGGACGACCCGGCTGCCCGGCTTGCTGGCTGCTGGCGAGCCGTTCGTCTCGGTGTCGACCTCCGAAGCGAAACGGCTGTCCCAGCTGACTGACCCCGGGCAACTGCTGGCCCGGCAGTTGCCTCCGGGAGCGAGTCTCGATGCCATGTTCGGTGCCTGTCCGGGCGGCCCGGGCCGGGTGCGGCTGTCGTACTATCCGCAGCAGAAGCGGCATCGTATCAAGCATGCCGAATGGAAGCAGACGGCCGCCGCAGCAGACTACACGGCCCAGTGGAAGCTGGAAGGGCTCACCGCTGACACCCACTATGTCACCGTCATCGAGGCCCAGACACCAGCAGGCGAACCCTCAGCCGTGGTGCTGGGTGGGTTCCGGACAGCACCGCGACGGGGCCAGGCTGAGCCGCTGAGTTTCTGCGTGACCACCTGTCACGACTTTATCCGGCGAGACGACGGCTTGAAGGGGCACCAGATCTACAC
>RFVE01000601.1 GCA_009922585.1 Planctomycetia bacterium | reverse complement strand
CCCCAGCCTCAATATTCTGGTCAAGCTCATGAGCATGGTCAGTGTGGTCGCGGCCGGCCGGATCCTCCGCCACGACGCGAAAGCCAAATCCTGCGCTCAAAAGATGCCGAGTGCCTCGAGGCTATACCGCACCACCAGGCCGGCCGCGACCACACTGACCATGCTCATGAGCTTGACCAGAATATTGAGGCTGGGGCCGCTGGTGTCCTTGAAGGGGTCACCGACCGTGTCACCCACCACCGCCGCCTTGTGAGCCTCGGTTCCCTTGCCTCCGTGCACCCCGCTTTCGATGTACTTTTTGGCATTATCCCAGGCACCACCGGCATTGGCCATGAAGACCGCCACGCAGAAGCCGCTGGTCAGGCCACCGACAAGCAGCCCCATCACGCCGCCGACGCCGAGCAGGATGCCGGCGATCACCGGTGTCAGCAAGGCCAGCAGCGACGGCAGGACCATCTCTCGCTGGGCCGCCTTCGTGCTGATCGCGACGGGTGCGGCATAGTCGGGCGTCTCGGTTCCCTCCATGATGCCAGGTTTCTCACGGAACTGCCGGCGGACCTCCTCAACCATTCCCTTGGCCGCCCGCCCAACCGCCTTCATCGTCAGAGCACAGAAGACAAAGGTGCTCATCGCCCCCAGGAACATGCCGACAAGCACCTTGGGATTCATCAACGTGACGTCATAGAACCGCATGAAGTCGGCCATCCGGGCCGCCTTGACCTCAACCAGATCGTGGGCGGTTTCCAGCGGCTTGGTCTCGGGCATCTTCTGGATCACCGACCCGGCCGGCAGTTTCGGGTAGTCAGGCAACTGGTTGACAAGTTCCCGCTTGTCGACCAACAGCCAGGTCTGATTCTCGGCAGGAGTGGCCCCGGCCTTGACCAGCACGCCGTTGGCCACTTTCACCCACGACCCGGGCTGGGCGGCACTGCTTTCAGTGACGGTCACCGCCGTTTCGCCCCAGCGCTCGAAGCCGATCCGCACCTCCTCGACGTAAGCGGCGAGCAGCGCCAGAGCCGTCAGGGCTGCCGAGCCGATCGCAAAGCCCTT
>RFVE01000061.1 GCA_009922585.1 Planctomycetia bacterium | reverse complement strand
CACATTGGCTTTAACGAACCGGGCAGTAGCCTTGAGAGCCGCACCCGGCTGATCACCCTCGACAGCGTTACGCGGGCTGATGCGGCCAGTGACTTCTTCGGGGAATGGAATGTGCCCCGACAAGCGATCACGATGGGCGTTGGTTCAATTCTCGACGCCCGTCGGGTGGTGCTGCTTGCCTTCGGCGAGCACAAGGCGCCGATCGTCCACCGAGCTGTTGAAGAGCCCCCCAGCAGTCATGTTTCGGCCAGTGCACTCCAGCAGCACCCCGACGCCAAGTTCGTACTCGACCAGTCCGCTGCAGCCAAGCTCACCCGATTCGAGGCGCCCTGGCTGGTGGGGCCACTGGAATCGATGGACCTTGCCTGGACACCGGAACTGACCCGTAAGGCAGTGATCTGGCTGGCGTTCAAACTCGGCAAGCCGATCCTAAAGTTAACTGATGAGGACTACAACGAGCACGGCCTGCAGGACATGCTTTCACACCGCAACCGGGCCTACGACATCAACATCGATGTCTTTCGAGGCCTGCAGGACACCATCACTGGCTGGCCAGGAGGCAAGCCAGGAGAGCGGCGAAAGATCCGCGGCATTGCCCCCGACGCCGATACCGGCAGTTTCCCCAAGCGGGTCGTTGTCTTCAGCCCCCATCCTGACGACGACGTGATCAGCATGGGAGGCACCTTCATCCGCCTCTGTGAGCAGGGCCACGAAGTCCATGTCGCCTATTGGGACGAGACAGCTGACGCCCATGTCGACTTTGTCGAGGCCTTCTGCCGGGCCTTCGGTGTCGGCACCAAGACCAGCGAGATTGCCGAAAAAATTCGGGCCTTCCTTCGTGACAAGGCGGCTGGCGAGGTTGACATTCCAGAACTCCAGCAGGTGAAGGGGCTCATCCGCCGCACCGAGGCCCGGGCCGGGGCCCGCTACTCAGGGGTGCAGCCCGATCGCATCCACTTCCTCGACCTGCCCTTCTACGAGACGGGCCGAGTGCGGAAGAAGCCGATCGGCCCAGAAGACATTCAGATCACCGCCGACCTGCTCGACCGAGTGAAGCCGCATCAGATCTATGCCGCGGGTGACCTCTCCGACCCGCATGGAACCCACCGCGTCTGCCTCGCCTCGGTCTTTCAGGCCCTTGAGTCGCTGGCCGACCGTGACTGGGTGAAGCAGTGCGAGGTCTGGCTCTACCGCGGTGCCTGGCAGGAGTGGGAGCCGCATGAAATCGAAATGGCAGTGCCACTCTCCCCTGACGAGGTGGAACGCAAGCGGATGGCGATTTTCAAGCATGAAAGCCAAAAGGACCGGGCGCTCTTCCCGGGGCCGACCGACCCCCGAGAGTTTTGGCAGCGGGCTGAGGATCGCAACCGTGAGACCGCCCGGCTCTACGACAAACTCGGCCTGCCGGAATACGAGGCGATCGAAGGCTTCGTGCTGCACCGGCAGGCAACCCCGTGAGCACGGCTGCCTACGGTAGCTTCCGCAAGAAGATCTTCCGGAACTCCACCGGTGCCCCCTCTGACTCCAGGCAGAGATAGCCTGTCGACGGTCTGCAGTCGCTGCCACCGGAGACCTCATGGCCGTTGACCCAGAGCCGCACCTCACCATTGACGGCTCGCACGTAGTAGTGATTCCATGCGGGAGTGCCCCGGCTGTACCGGGCGGAAGGAAAGCTCCGCTGGCCGTTGGGTGAGACCGGTGGGAATGGTTTCATGGTCGACGTGCCGACCGGGAAGACGTCGCCGTCGGTTGTGAACCAGTCGGCTTGTTTGCCGCTCCGTTTTTCGTACTGCTGGGTATAGCCATGGTCGAGCACCTGCACTTCGATACCACCACGGGGCAGCTTGCCCGGTGGTAGATCTGCCAGAGCCTCAGGCGGCGCCCAGAGAAAGACGCCTGAGTTGCCGCCGGCTTGAAGATGCCGCCACTCGAGTGATAACTCAAAGTTCGTCAACGGCTGCCGCGAGCGGATTACCCCAACCGGCTTGCCTGTGCAATGGACCTGCCCCCCGGTCCAGGTCCAGGTTCCGGGCTCACCGTTGACGTTCTCAAAGTCGGCTGCCCCAAGCTGCTGCCAGCCCTGTTCAGTGGGCTCGCGGCTGAGACTCTGAACCGTTCCGGGGGGTAAGTCCGCCTCTGGCAGTCGGGCCGACTGCCACTGGAGAAACCGCCATTTCCCGTCTTCCAACCGCCAGACCGCCAGAAACAGAAACGTCGCCTCAAACTGGCCGCCGTCCTTCTCGATGACCAACTCAGCCCGCCCGTGCTCAACCGCAACCGTCTCACTCGGAAACGTGACCCCCCGTTCAGCCGGACGGTAGGCGACATACCGCGTCTCGCCACCACCGATGAGCGTCAGGAGCGAATCACGTGTATCGACCAGGCCGTTCGAGTGGGAATAGCGAAGATCAGCCGACAGCAATGGGGCAAGTGCCTGACGATCACCAGCAGTCATCGCCGCAATGCGGGCGTCATCCGCGGCCAACACGTCCGCAACCCGTGGATCAGCGGCAGCCGCCTCGGCTGCACCGAGCAAAAAACCGCAGATAACGATGAATAGTCTGACCTGGAATCGGTCACCCATCAGCAACACCCGTCTTTTTCCAAAAGGCTCGTTCACCATTTGATCAATCACCGTTTCCTGAAACCCGGGTTGATAGCCCGTCACGCTGCAACGGAATCCAGGGTTTTGGCTTCGCGACCCGCCCCAGCGGCCGACAGCCGGGCCCAATCTCCGTCCGGCCCAGATCGGCATCAACGTCAGCAGCAAGCTGGTTGAGTTGCGACACGATTTCCGGGTGCTGTGATGCAAGATTTTTCTGCTCACCAATATCCTCAGCAAGATCATAGAGCGTCTTCTCGTCCAGATGGAGTTTCCATCTGCCTTGTCGGACTGCCTGCAGATTGAGACCACGAAAGTAAAAAAAGGATTCGTGCGGACCAGCAGCGGAATTGTTCGGGGCTTTGAGAACCTGGCTGAGGTCACGCCCATCGATCAGGCGACCTGCGGATAGCTCGACGCCTGAGAGTGCGGCCGCTGTTGGCAGGATGTCGTGCATGCCACAGATTACATCGCTTGCCGAATCAGCCGGGATGCTGCCGGGCCACCAGGCGATGGTGCAGGATCGCACCCCACCCTCCCAGGTCGAACCTTTGTGGCCGCGAAGGGGGACATTGCTTCCTCGTCGTGTACCGCCATTGTCACTGGTGAAAACCACAAGCGTTCGCTCCGCGAGGCCGGCCGTCCGGATCGCGTCAAGCACACGACCGACACTCCAGTCCACCTCCTCGACCCAGTCGCTGTAATAGCCGTGCGGTGACCGGCCGGCGAACGCTTCACCCGGATAGATCGGGAAGTGAACTGCCGAGTGTGGCAGATAAAGAAAGAACGAACGCTCTTGGTTGGCTTTGATAAAGTCAACCGCCCGGTCGGTGTAGCCCGCGACCGTCTCCTGCTGTTGTGTCGGCCCGACACGAAAGGCAACTCGGTCGTTTTCGAGCATCGGCAGTGGCGGCTGGCCATACCCGCGAATACCCGTCTCACCAAACTCGGAAAAAACCGTACCATCAGGTCGTCGTCTGGGCTTGGGAATCGGACTTCCGAGGTCGCTGCGGGCTCCGTCCGCGACCGGACCCATGTCGTTGGAATAAGGAATACCGTAATAGGTTTCAAAGCCCTGCGCGGTTGGCAAGAAAGCCGGCTGGTCACCGAGATGCCATTTGCCAATGCAGGCGGTGGCATAGCCGGCGTCGCGGAGAAGCTCGGCGATGGTGAGCTCTTCAGGGGCGAGGCCGACAGCAGAAACAGGGAAAAGGACGTGCGGAATCGGCAGGACCCGTTTGGGATAACAGCCGGTCATCAAGGCTGCTCGAGAAGGTGAACAGACCGGCGCTGCATAGAAGGAGGTCAGCCGCTTGCCTTCGGCCGCCATCCGATCAAGGTTTGGTGTTCTATTTTTTGTTGAGCCGAAGGGGCCGATGTCGGCGTAGCCCAGGTCATCAACATTGATGATGACAATGTTCGGCTTTTCGGCTGCCAGAGCCACGCTCGAGAAGACAACCAGAAACTGACACAGAGCCATGACGGATCGACACATTCCCCAAACCTCCTCAGACGATTTTCGATGCGGCAGAGTCTACCAGTATTTGGGCGACCATGCCGTCTGCCAGGCCGGCTCTCATGCACGACACTGTGGGAATTATCACGGGGTGCCTGCGAAGGCTTGCCGCGTTGCCCCTCATCCATTCCATTCTCTGAACCCCGCTCATCACCAAGCTTGCACCAACGGCCCTTCGATCGTGTGACCCACCGTCACTAGGCTCTGTCTGAAAACTCGGTACCTGGCTTCGAGCGGCTCATTTGCCCTCTGGCTACGTCCGGCTCCATCGCCAGATCTGCAAATCTGGCTGCTTCGCCGTCCTTGCCAGAGGCCAAAGCAGCTCGCTCTCGGGCCAAAGGTAGCCTTTTCAGACAGAACCTAGTCGGCAACAGCAGTCGAGACGATAAAAATCTGATTGACCAGTTGTGGCTGTTTCTCGACAGACTTGCCCAGCGGCAACGCCCGCATGAAGGCGACCCAGCGGCCATCGGGTGAATGCACGCAGGCCTCCGGTCGGGGCCCAGTCGTCTCCGGCTGTCTCGTCGTCAGCCGCACAGCTCGGCCGGTTGCGACCTCTACCCGGAAGACACTGCCATCAGCGACATACGCGATCCAACTGCCGCAGGGGCTCCAGCTGAAGCTGCTGGCAACACCGAATTCACTCCTGGTGATCTGCTGAAGCATGGCATCGGCATCATTGGCTGGCCGAGCAGTGGGACAAACCGTGAAGATCTGCACAACGCCATCATCGTCTCGAGCCAAAAAGGCAATCTGGTTGCCGTCAGGGCTCGACCGCAGCCAATGCCGGGGGCCGGCGATCCCGGGGAATCGCCAACCACTCGTATCGGTCAGTCGTCGCTGGATCACGCCGCGGGGAGCAACAGGACGCGTCGTCGACGTGCCGGTCAATGGGCCTGCACCAGACTGCCGGAGGAGGCCCAGCTGATCTGGAAGATCGATCAAAAAGACCTCGTTGATCGACTCCCCTGAGGCGGTAACCACTTCACCCTGAAAGGCCAAGGCATACCGCTGACGAGTACCGTCAACCCGGCAGTAGCCGGCGGTGCCCACCCAGGCCTCCTCGCAGGCCCGGCTGATCTGGTCACTCCCCGGCGCCGGCTGGTCATACAAACGCGTCAGCAGCACGCTAAAGCCGCTCCCATCATGATTTCGAGGGTGGCGGCGAGAGACCGTGACCGGATCATTACAGATCGTGACCCCGATGCCACGACGGTTTTGCTCGGCAGATGTCGCCCCATCGGCCCCAGCATGGTGTGCAGCCGATGCAAGCACCGCGTCTTCATACGTGAAGCTGACCAGCTTTGCGTCGGGGCTAAACTGGTGGACGTGGGTTCCTCCTCGAAGTGCCCCGGCCGTAAACGGCGGCACGATGTCGCGGGCGTCGAGGGTTTCAGATACGCCAGGTCGGTCAGCCCGCACGATCACGCCACGACGGTGCCAGGCGGCATATCGCCAGTCGGCTGTTGGGTTTTCTGGCCCGTGAATGAATACGACCCGCTCATCGACTGGGCTTGCTGTCACCACCCCGCAGCTCGCCGCCCCAGTCGACTCGTAGAGCACCTCTACCCGACCCGTCGCCAGTTCAACCCGTTCAATCCGGCTGCCATCGAAGACCGATCCGTCAAGACTTTCACGCGTGTCGTAGACAATCCACCGCGAGTCAGCAGACCAGACAGCAGCGTTGGTCAGCATGTGACCGTGCGGGGCAAAGGTCAGTTGCCGTTCAGGCATGGTGGACTCCGCAGCTGCGGCTGGTTGCCGTAAGGCGAACAGAATGATGCCGGCAGCCGCAGCCCGTCGCCACGTTGAAGCACTCACTGCCCGCCGCTTCACGGCAGTACCGGTTTCCAGCCGGGCCGCACAATCGGCCCAAGCTCCTCGAGAAGCCGTGCGTGCCGGCTCACAATTTCAGCCTGGCTGGCCGCGGCGGCCACGTTGATCGTTTCGTCCGGATCTCCACCGTGATCATAGAGTTCCCGAGCTATCGTCTCGCCCGTCTGCCAGTCACGCCACTCGGTGTAGCGGTGAGTTGCCGACCGTACCGAATAGCCCATGACCTCCGGCGCACCCTCGTAATAGGCAGGCCGGGGATGCTGGGTGAGGGCGGCAGGCTTCACTGCCGCGGTCGGTTTCTCAAGAAGCGGCACCAGGCTCACCCCGTCAAGCCGCTCTGGCGGTTCCAGGTCAGCAAGTTCGATGAGCGTCGGAAAGATATCGAGTAGTTCAACGGGGCTGGCCACCCGGGCACCGGTCTGCTGCCTGCCGGGCACAGCCATGATGAGTGGCACCCGGGCATCAAGCTCAAAGTTGGACGTCTTGGCCCAGAGCGTCTGTTCACCGAGGTGATAGCCGTGGTCGCTCCAGAAGACCACGATCGTTTCTTGAGCCAGTCCAAGCCGATCGACTGCTTCGAGCAGCCGGCCAATCTGGGCGTCGAGGTAGCTGATCGCCGCCAGATAGCCATGCCGCATCTGCGTGACATCGACAGCAGCCAGTGGCTTGCCTCCCCGGCCAACCAGTTCTCGACTGTTGTGCCAGGCGATGCGGGGTGCATCGCGGGGCCATTCGTCTGGCCTCGGCGGTGGCAGGCTGTCGGCGTCATACAGATCCCAGTATCGCTTGGGAGCGTTGAATGGCGAGTGCGGCTTCCAGAAGCCAACGGCTAAAAAGAACGGCTGATCAGACCGGGCAAAATCTTCAAGCGCCGCCACCGCCTTGGTTGCGATCCGCCCGTCAAAATAGGCCTCATCAGGTACATCAAGCAGGCGGCAATTGCGGCCCTTGGCGAGGTTGGGAGGCACCGGCCCCTCGACCTGCGGCAGGTCACTGCCGTGGGTGGCGTAATGCATCTCGGCCGGCCGGCTCCACGATTCAGGGTCACCCTGAATCTCCTGCCGCCAGTTGTGAAAGATTTTGCCAATATTGCGAGTAAGCCAGCCGGCCTGCTTAAACCGCTGGGGCAGTGTCACGATATCAGGGTGGACCACACGGAAGTGGGTCGGAAGATCCCAAATCCTCAGCCGATCAAGGCGGCAGCCCGTCAGCAGGCTTGCCCGCGACGGATTGCAGACAGCCTGCTGGCAGTAGGCGGCGTCGAAGGTCACCCCCCGGGCGGCCAGCCGATCAATGTTTGGCGTCTGAACATGCGAATGGCCATAACACCCGAGGTCACAGCGCAGGTCATCAGCAGCGATGAACAGCACGTTTGGTCGGGCTGCAAACCCATTGCCACCCACCACCAGGCAGGCCACGACGAGCAAGATTCCGCGGGTGATTCGGAACATGCAACAGTCTCCCTACCAACCGAGGCTTGCCGGATCGACCACCGAGTCGGCCATGGTCCGCCCACGGAAATCGGTCACTCTGTGAAAGGTCAGAAAATTCGCATCGTGGTTGTTGTGAGCCCCGCCGGTGGCGTCATCGTAGGCGGTCCGGCAGGCGGCCACGATGTCATCGCCATCAAATAGCCAGTCGACATACTGAAAACCATGATGCGCAACTTCCGGATGATGCAACAACACCGTGCAGATCTCCCACTGTCGAAGATCCTCCGACCGCATCAGGACCAGCGTGTTGCGGATCGAACCAGGACGCCTGCGGGGATTGGCAGCAGCCACTCGCGGAGGCACCGCAGTGGCCAGCGTCCACCAGATGGGCTTCTCGTCGTTGCCCGAAACAGCCTGGGTTCGCGGATCACGGCGTATCGAAAACTTCTTCGCTCCGCCAGGAAATTCAACAAAGCCACGTGCGGATTCAAAGGCTGCCGTCTGACCGTCAGCGGACACCGTGACGATTGCTGCCTGCTCCGGCCCCGGTGGCAGGTCAACCCGCAGCATGTTCAGCAACTGCCCACTGCCATCAACGACTGCATTCCCTTCCAGCCAGGCATTGAAGCGACCATCAAGCCACTTGGACTGGCTGGGAATGGCATTGGTAAAGGTCCAATTCGTACGGTTGAGCAGGTCAGCTTCCTCCGGGACCGAAAGCATCATCGCCATGTACCGCTTCCCCCAAGCCGTGCCGCCGCCAGCATCTTCAAAGGCCCGCCAGAGTCGGCCATCGTGGGCAATCACCGGCATCGGGGCGGTGTGATATTCCCCTTTGGGCGTCAGCAGGCCGGTGGCGGCATCGACCGGCGTCGTCCAGGTGGTGCCGCCGTCGCGGCTCCGGCGGATCACGATCAGGCCGTGGTGGTGGGTGGTGCCCATGAGGTAGAGATCGCCCCGATGGACAAACAGATTTGACCAGAACGCCCCGTCGATCTGGGAAATCTCTCGCCAGGTCGCCCCCCGGTCGCTGCTACTAAAAACAGCCGTCAGGGCAGACCGATGCTCGTTGCTTTTGGGGCCGAAGAAATCATGACTGGCAACATACGTACCGTCGGGCAGGATCGCGATACTGGGGCTGCCTACGTAGGTCCCGGTCGCCGCGGGCACATGGTCGATCACAACCCCTGGAACAGTCTCTGAGATGGCGTCGGCTGCGGCCGCTGCACCGGACAACTGCCGTGGATCGATCACGACATGGGCGATCTTCTTCCGTTTCCAGGTGTAGCTCACATGCACCAGGCCATCGGCTGACTGAATGATGGCCGGATAGGAGTATTCCCCTGGGCTGTCCTCCAGCGTCAGGACATTCCGCCAGGTTGCGCCGTCGTCACTCACCGCAACATTGAGTGGGCTGCGGCCCTTTTCGGTGTGGTTGTAGACCAGCAGGTGGCGGCCATCAGCGAGGGTCACCGCATCAGTGCCAGAGTTGGGGTTGGGCAGTTCGGTCAGGCTCATCGCCCCCCAGGTCACCCCGTTGTCAGAACTTTCAATGCGAAAGATTTTGCGGCTGTCGCGGGTGCGACCGACGGCCAGCAGCCGACTCCCACCGAGCTTCAGGATGCTTGGCTGGATCGCCCCGATTGCCTCACCGTCGTTGACCGGCCCGATCACCTGCCAGGTTTTGCCTCCATCGGTCGACCGCTCAAAGTGCACCCGCCAGCCCCGATCCTCAGTGCTCGAGCCGGCCAGCAGCGTGCCATCGGCCAGTTGCACAGGCTTGTTCTTTACTGGCCCGACTGGCACGCCGGACAGCGCTGCGTCCACCGCTCCTATTCCCTGCAACGGCTCGGGGTCGCTCCATGTTCGACCGGCATCGGCCGAGTACCGCACCAGCCCCTTCCAGGTTCGGGGGTTACCGCTCGCCTTGTAGAACAGTGCGAGCCTGCCATCCTCCAGCCGAAAGAGCACTGGGTTCCAGCAGGGTTGCTGGCTGCCGTCAGGCTCTTTCCAGACGGCCACCTCGACCGGTTGTGTCCAGCCGTCGGCTGCCTGCCGCGATACCCAGATGCCGACGTCGTCAGCTCCCTCCCGCTGCCCGCCGAACCAGGCCGCTACCAGCTGGCCAGGCTCGGCCTCGACAATGGTGCTGGCGTGACAAGAGGGCGTCGGTAACTCACCGGCTATGAATTCTCGGGTAAGCACACTCGCGGCTGCAGTCGACCCCGCTGCAGTGGGCAACACCAAAGCCATCAGCGCAAGAAGACTTGGGACGGTCCCGAGGGTACGAAAAAAATATGCGTGGCGACTCCCTTCCAGCAAACGACGGCAAGGCGACCCACAGGGCCGAGAACCGTCAATCAGACTCCCAACGAGCAGGGACAGCCCCCCCCCACACGACAAGACAGTTTCGATCTTCATCGACAAGCACTCCTCTCAACGACTCTCCCGGACAACCGAACGATCGAACCAGTGAAGTTTCTCCGAACACAGTCTGCCTGACCAATCGCCTGCAGACCATGCACTGCCCGGTCGGCGTTGCAACTGCTCGGTTCTCTCTCATGCCTCCACAGGCAGAAATAGCTCACTTGGCAGCCCCTGACTCGAGGGCATGTGCGGCCTTGAGATTGCTGATTGCGTCGAGCAGCACCAGATTAGAAAGCTCCCGCCATTCGTTCGTGGGAAGCCTTGCTTTGGCGGCCATCAGCTCCGCCCTTCGGCTGGCTGGTTCAGTGGACAGAATCGCCTCCCTGGCCCGTTCGCCCCCAGATGCGGACCGTACCGTCATCCGATGCGGTGGCGATCTTGCGAGCATCCGGCGTGATTGTTGCGGCGGTGACGCCACCCTGATGCCGCCGAAACTCAGCGACAGCATCACCAGTGCCGACATCCCATAGGCGTGCAGATCCGTCCTCTGACGCTGAAAGGAGACGGGCCCCATCCGCGGTGAATGCCAGCGATTGTATCTGGGCCGTATGACCGAAGAGGCTGCAGATTTGGTTCCCTGACTGCGGATCCAGAATTACGATTCGGCCCGTTGTCGTCGAATATGCCAGTCGGTCGCCGCGAACATTGAAAGCGACTGCAAGGGCTGGCACCGTGTTACCGATTTCGCGCACTAACTCTCCTGTTGGAAGACTTCGAATCTGCAAGGTTTTCCCTGGCTTTGATACCGATGAATGCCCCCCGAGAGCGAGGAATTTGCCATCCGGACTAAAGGTAACGGAGAGCACTCGCTGAAGACTCGTATCGATTTGGGTGAGCAGTTGCCCTGTGTCCGGCTCCCAGACCCTAACGGACGCATCAAACGAGGCTGACGCCAGCAATCTCCCATCCGGACTGAAAGAGATTGCTGACACCTCGTTACCATGACCGTGACAATCTGCTTTCACAATTCCGGCAACCAGATCCCAAACCCTTACGGAACAATCGATGCCAGCAGCCGCCAGCTGTGAGCCATCGCGTGAAACCGTCACCTTGGTGAATCCCACACGATGCGGCAGACCACCAAGGTAGGCGCCTGTCTCACTATCCCAGATTGCCAAACCATTTCGTCGGCATGTGGTCGCCAGCCAAGCTGTTCCAGGAATAAAACAACAACCACTGAATGGAGAGCGGTGCCGATAGGCCAATCGCCCCAACTCTCCTGCATGAGTGAACTTCCATCTCCTGACTTCAGGTGCGTAACCAGCCGTAAGAACTTCGTCGTTTGCAAGGAAGCTGACTTCGGTCACTCCACTGTGACTTCCTTCCATCATTCCAATCTGGTCGCCCGACTTACCATCCCAGAGTCCGAGACTTCCGTCATGGCTTCCCGCTGCAATCACACTCCCATCGGGGCTCACGGCGATCCTGTTGACGTGCCCCTGAGGGTCGCCAAGCAGCTTGATCATTGACCCGCTATCGGTATCCCACAATCTGAGATGCCCGCCTCGTGATAACGTCACAATACGTTTGTCGGCAGCGACGAACGCAACCTGAGTAACTGAACTTCCGGTATCCACGACAGAAACTTTTTCAGCCCTGAAATCCCAGAGCCGCGCCTTCCAGTCAAAAGATCCGACCAACAGCCGCTGACCGTCAGAACGAAAAACTACGTCTCCGACTTTTGCACCAGTCACCAGTTCGGCAACTTGACGGCCCGAGCCGACGCTCCAAATGCGGGCTGTATTGTCCCATGATCCACTTCCCAACAGCGTACTGTCAGGACTGAACCGAAGGCAGAAAATTTTGTCTCGATGACCAGACAGCTGGGCTTGCTGTGTTCTGCTGACGGCATCCCATAGAAGGATCTCTCCGTTGTCGGCTCCGACCGTCAACCATTTTCCATCGGGACTAAATGCAACACAGGAAACGCTGTTCGTCGCCGACGGACTGAGTTGTATTGATCTGTTTGTTTTCCAATCGATCAAGAACAGTTCCCCGACGGCCGTCACGCCTGCCACCTCCGTGGCCGCGGGATTGATCGCAAGCTGCACCACAGCCGCAGCAGTTCTTAATGTTGCGACGGGGCGTTCCATTCTGGCATTCCAAACCCTGATGGTGTTGTCCCGCGATGACGTCACAAACGTCCCATTCGCTGCTGAAACAGCTAATGCGTGGATCGATGCAGTGTGACCAGAGAAAACGCCCACCGAGTCATTAAGGCTCGCGCCGATAAGGGAAATCTCCGGAGGGAAGGCCGTTTCCTCGCCGCCAGTCTCACGAAATATCCCTTTCGCAGCATTCCAGAATTCTTCTGAAAGATCCCGTCGATAGCCGTTCATGTAACGACTGGCGTCCATCACCCGCGTCGCGTAGAGCCGCCGGCGGGCCTCTGCTTCGCCGGCTTCCGCCTGCCGCGTGGCAGCCTCAGCAGCCGTCCGCTCCTGAATCTCTGCAGCCTGAGCTTCCCTGGCTAGCCGCATTGCACGCTCCGTCCGAATGGCGAAGATGCTGATGGCTATCAATGCCACCGTGAGACTGCCGAGAATGCCGGCAACGGCGGCGGCGGCAGCCTTGTGCCGCCGGGCCAGCCTCAACAGGCCATTCCAAAAACTCGCTGGTGCCGCCAGAATCGACTCGCCCCGCAGGTAACGGCCGATGTCGGCCGCCAACTCAGACGCGCTCGCGTAGCGACTGTCCGGCTCTTTCCGCAGACACTTTTCGGTGATGACTGCAACGTCGCGGCCCAATGTCGGCTGGTGTGAAAGCAGTGAATCAGGCTCGTCTTCCTTAACCGTCCGCATGACCTCAAGAAAGGCTTTTTTTCTGATGTCATACGGCAGCCGGCCCGCAAGAAGCTGATAGAGAATCACACCGAGAGCATAGACATCACTGCGGATATCAATGCCATCTGGCCTCGCGTCAAACTGCTCTGGGCTCATGTACTGAAGCGTTCCAATCAACTGGCCGACATCAGAGTGCATGGTCGTCATCGTGATATCGGAATCAGTGGCTCGTGCCACCCCGAAGTCGATCACCTTCACCTGCCCGGCATCGTCTACCAGGATGTTGCTCGGCTTGAGATCCCGGTGGATGATTCCTCGCTGGTGACCATGCGAGACGGCGGCACAAACTTCGGCGAACAGGCTCAGACGCTGCCGTACTGTTAAGTCATTCTCTTCGGCATACTGCACCAGGGTCTTCGCCCCGGTGATGTATTCCATGATGAAGTACGGCAGCGGTGTGTCACGGTATTGAAGCACCCCAACGGCATGAATCTGAGCAATGCCAGGGTGCTTCAGCCGACCGAGAATTTCGGCTTCGTAGGCAAACCGCTTGAGAAGAGATGGCGAGGTCAGGCCGGGCCTAACCAGTTTGACTGCGACCCGTCGGCAGGGCTTCTCCTGCTCCGCCTCGTAGACCCTGCCCATGCCCCCTTCAGCAATCATTCGAAGCAGCGTCACGCCGTCAAATGAAGTGCCGAGCAGGGGGTCTTCCCCAGATTCCTGCTGAGGAAACCCGACAGCCTCGAGCAAGTCGGTCAGACCGGAAAGCTGATCGGGCATGGTCAACGGGGGACCTTGCGGTCCAGAAGGATTCGGCGAGTCAGCTGCTGAACGAGAAGACATAGGCATACTCGATCAAAAGCATTTCAGTGCCGAATAGCTGCTGGGGTCAGCCTTAACCATCGGCACCAAAAACGACAACGCGGTACCTTTCAACACTATCTTCGCGACCAATCCTCCTATCATAATAAGCTGCGGTGGGTATCTTTCTTCGGGAAGCAGTCTTGTTTTGCCAAAAAGTGTTTGTTGAACGGTCGCAAGAAACCCCTTCCTGTCCTTATCCATGTCGGCAAGTCCGCAGAGTCCGAGATTTTTCAGCCTATTTATCACCGCAATCTTCGAGCGGCAGACATTGCATCGAGTCTGATCCCGAGATTGATCGATTTATCCCGCATCGTGCCAAATGCCATGGTCAAGTCCGAA
>RFVE01000007.1 GCA_009922585.1 Planctomycetia bacterium | reverse complement strand
GCCGTCGCCGGATGGTCGAGCAGATCGCTCACGGCCAGTGTGACTCGGTCGGCCACTCCGTGTCGCTTGGCATTGGCGGCCGCCACAGCCACCGCTGCCTCCGACTGGTCGGTCGCCAGAACCGTGGCTTCCGCCAGCCGCGTTGCCAAGGTGACACCAATCGCCCCGGAACCGGTGCCCACATCAAGAATCCGGGGGCCAGTTTCAGCCACCCGTGCCCGCTGCTTCCAAAGGTCAAGCACGCGAATGACCAGCCCCTCGGTCTCAGGCCTGGGGATCAGCGTCGCTGGCGTGACCTCAAAGGACAGTGAGAAAAACTCACGGTTCCCGACGAGATAGGCGACCGGCTCGCCACCACCGCGACGCCGCACCAGATCGCGAAAGCGGCTCCGGTGCTCGTCACTCACTGGCTCGTCGAAGGCGGTGTAGAGCAGGATTCGGGGGCAGCCACGCACTGCCGCCAGCAGCACCTCGGCGTCGAGCCTGGGTGACTCACTGCCACGGCCAGCCAGCCACTCGGTGGTCCAGGTCAGCAGTCGGCCAACCGTCCAGACGTCAGGCTGGTCTGCAGCCTGTGAAGCAGGGGAGGGGACTTCTGCCATTGGTGCGAGACCTCCGTAACAGCCCCACGACGGGCCAGTGGGTGGCAGGTTCAGCCTGCGACGAGCCCGCCCCGCCGCTCCTGCCGCACCCGTTCCTCCATGGCGTCGAGCACCATTCCAAGCCGACCAGCGAGAATCTGATCGAGGTTGAAGTTCTGGTTCAGCCGATGGTCGCTGAGCCGATTTTGGGGGAAGTTATAGGTTCGAATCCGCTGGCTGCGGTCCCCCGAGCCAACCAGCCCACGACGTTCGCTGGCCCGCTTGTCATGTTCAATCTGTCGCTGCCGTGTGTTGACTTTTCTCATCCTGGCACTGCACCACGATGCCGGTCTCGAGATGGGTGAGCCGAACAGCCGAGGTGGTCTTGTTCACGTGCTGCCCCCCGGGGCCGCTGGCACAGAACAGATCCTTCCGGTATTCATCCGGTGAGATGGTGACCTCAACATCCTCCGGCTCCGGCAGTACCGCCACGGTGGCTGCCGAAGTGTGTACCCTCCCCTTGGCCTCGGTGTCAGGCACCCGCTGCACGCGATGCCCACCACTTTCATATTGTAGCCGCCGAAAAACGTCTCCCCCTGAAACCGCAATCACCAACTCTTTGAAACCACCAAGTTCAGTCGGATTGGCGTCCATCACCTCAATATCCCAGCCGATCTCTGCGGCATAGCGGCGATACATCTCGAACAGATCACGGACGAACAGGGCCGCCTCGTCACCACCGGTGCCAGCACGGAGTTCCATGATGCACCGCGAGCGGTCGGCATCCGGGTCCTCAAGACAGGCATCAAGCAGAGCGTCCCACTCCGAATCCCGACGGCTGCGAAGTTCCGGCAGTTCCGCCTCAGCCAACTCCCGTAGGTCGGCATCGTCGCCAGCAGCCATCTCTGCGTGCTCGGCAATTTCCCGTTCGACTGTCAGAAAGTCACGGTAGCGACGAGCCATTCGAGCAAGGCTGCCATGCTCGCGGGCCACCGCCGACATCCGCTGCGAATCGGCCTGCACAGCCGGATCAGCAAGTTGCTGCTCAAGTTCCTCGAACCGTGCGAGCTTGCTATCGAGTTCTTCTCGCATCACCTCTCCGGCGGCAGCGCGATCCTTCGCCGCGGTCTCGTAGTCGGTCTCCCGGGCAGTCACATCTGCTCTGTCCGGCTGCACCACCGGGCGGGGAGGGCCGTCCGCTGACGATCCGACAAGCGGTTGTCTCAGCCGACAGACAACCCGAATCAGCCCGCAGGAGCCTCAGCTGGCTTAGCTGCCTTCTTGCCCTTCTTAAGGCTGGCATAGCCACTCGATCCAAACTTGGACTTGAACTTCTCGATCCGGCCAGCCGTGTCAACAAACTTCAGCTTCCCGGTGAAGAATGGATGACACATGTTACAGATGTCGAGCTTGATCTCCGGCACCGTACTCCGGGTGGTGAAGCTGTTGCCACAGCCACATTTCACAACGGCTTCGATGTACTTCGGGTGAATGCCTTCTTTCATCGTCCTGCTTGCCCTGCCTGATTTTTAATGGTCGGTGGTAATTGGGGAATCAGCCGAAGCGGCACATCGCCATGGCGGACGTTCGTAGATCCCTTCTCGGCACACCCAGTATCGTACAGACCGCCGCCCCCGCCGGCAATTGGCATCACAGGATCATTCAGTTGGGGCAATCACGGTAGCTTCCAACTCATCGGCCCGAATCCGGCTACCAAACCGCTGTGGGGACCGGTCTTGCCGCAACAGTGCAATCGCTTCCTCAGTCTCTCCGAGGGCCAATTTCGCTTCTGCCAGGGTAAGCCGAGCGGCCGCAGCCCAGCGACCATCGGGGGAGGCCTCAAGGGTCATCCGGCCCAGGTAGTCGCTGGCGGTCGCGTAATCCTGCTCGGCCAGCGTGACCAGTCCCAGCCAGTACGTGGCGTCTTCCTTCATTTGTTCATAGAGCCGACGAACCGGCTCCCGCTGCGGTTCGGGAACCCGCTGCACCATTTCGCCAATCATTTTCGTAGTCGGCCGGGCCATCAGGTAGGCCTTCTTCGCCCCTTCGGGACCGGTGAACTCTCCCCGAAACTCCCGCAGTCTGCCAGCGTAGAGGGGACGGATGATCCGGCCACCCGACCGCCGGTCAGGCCCAGTGGCAGCCTGCTCGAGGGCGACGGTCATCACACCCAGTTCCCGGGCGATCGCCCTGGCAGTCTCGGGGTTGGCAGCCGAGCGGCGGCGGCGAACTTCAAACGGAAAAGACCAAATGGCCCGCTGCGGTGTTTGATCAGTCTGCCGGGGCAGGGCATTAACCGCAGCCTCCGCCACCGCAGTTGCGTCAACGGCCAGACGAACTGAGGAACCGCCGAGCAGACTCCGCTCGACCAAAGCCATCCGCCGGGAGAGCGATTCAGGATCGGCACAGACGAGAACAGCAAGATCGAGCATGTCACTGGCTGATAGCGGATAGTCGCGGCCATCAACGTCAAGCTGGTCGAGTACCGCAGGATTGGCTGCTGCCTCCCGGGCAGTGGCCACCCCACTGCCATCAGCACGAGGAATCGGCATCCCGTAGGTCGGCTCGAAGAGATAGGCCTCGCCGCCCGAGATGACCGCAGGAATCCAGGGCCGCAATCCACCGGCAGAATCTGCTGTGGCCAGCATCACACCCTTCAAGCCCGCCTGACGCACCAGTTCAAGAAATATCCAACTCCGCTGCGCAGGACTTCCGCGGCCAGCGAGCAGAATTTCACCGCGTTGAAACCACCGCTGCCCGCTACTGGATGGGCCCGCGGCAAGCGGAGGGTCACTTTCGATAGCGAGCGATCGCACTGTCCAGCGAAACAACGCCACTGCGATATCAAGATCATCAAGCGCCTCACCGCGGGCGGTCTTGGCAATGTCGGCCAACCAGCGGCAGTCCCGCAGGGCAGTGACATCGTGCGCAACGTCAAAAACCGCACTGCCAAGCTGCTCAGCGGGACAGAGCTCTTGCAGTTCAGCGGGCAGGGTCTCGACCAGCGGGTCGATCTGCCAGCCAACGCTGGCCGCCTCATCCCCGACCGGATCGGCATGAATCCACTGATTGAGACGATCAAAAACCTGCGCCGAGGCGGAGGCTTCTTCGTACTGTTCCAGCCGGCCAAGCACAGCCATCGCGCCGTCGAGCAGTTTGCCGCGAACCTCACGGGATATCTGCGGCACAATTCTGACTTGGGCAGGCGGCGCTGGAGGCTGCTCTTGGCAGCCAGCCGCCAGCAGCAGGCAAGAAGCGAAGGCCGCAAACAACCGCTGTTTCAAGGCTTTTCGCATAATCATTCCGATTTCACCCATCACGCACCATGAAGCTGGTGAATCTGCAGCACACGCTCAACAACTCCCCGCAACTCGGCCAACGGTACCATATTTGGTCCGTCACTCGGGCTGCTGCTGGGGTCTGGGTGGGTCTCGAAAAAGATACCGTCAATCCCGACAGCGGCGGCTGCTCGGGCCAGCGGCTCGACCAGCGACCGGTCACCTCCCGTTGCATCTCCCTGGCTGGCTGGCCGCTGGACGGAGTGCGTGGCGTCGAAAATCACCGGCACCCCCAATGAACGCATGGTGATCAGCCCAGCAAAATCGTTGACCAGCCGGCCGTATCCGAAAAAGGTGCCACGTTCGCAAAGCATTATGTTCTGGCAGCCTCCGGCAAGCAGTTTGGCGACGGCGTGCCGCATGTCGCCGGGGGCCATAAACTGGCCTTTCTTGACGTTGACGGCCCGCCCGGTTTCGGCTGCCGCCAGCAACAGGTCGGTCTGCCGGCAAAGAAAGGCCGGGATCTGCAGCAGCTCGCAAACGCCGCCTACTGGGGCCGCCTGCTCAGGCAGGTGAATGTCGGTGGTGACCGGCAGACCAGTGGCCCCACGGACACGGTCAAGAATGGCCAGCCCCTCCTCGATTCCCACTCCGCGAAACGATGCCGCGGCAGTCCGGTTCGCCTTGTCGAACGATGCCTTGAAGACAACCTGAATTCCCAGGTCACGGCCAATCTCGGCAAGCTGTTGGGCTATCCGCAGGCAAAGATCGGCGGACTCGATGACACAGGGCCCGGCAATCAGAAGAAGTGGCTGCCCCGGACCACAGCGATAGTTCCCAATCTGAGCGGGCAGTTGCGGGTTCATCGAAGGGCGTCTCCAGAGCAGGTTGCGGGCGACAGCGATGTTGGCGGCCCCCAGAAGGCCACCGCAGCATTTTGCTGCGATCGGGGCATTTTGATGCGGCTAAATCGCTGCGTGCCAATACAGATTTTCACTTTGCGACAGATGCCCATGGCCATCGCCTCAGCGGCCAATCCATGAACCTCGCCGTTTCAAGGGACATTATCGCCGTTTTTCCAATTCGACAGCTTCTTTTTTTGCAGGCTGGCGGTTTGGCACGGCGAGTGCAACTCGTGTTGAGCTGACAGGGATTTCCGGTTCCTGTCACCCACACCATGAAAAAGTGGGGTCTTCGACTTCTTTCGGTCGAGCGGTCGCCTTGCCCCTGATCCGCTTGACCATGGCAGGACGCTCCTGCCGAGTCGAGACCCCACTTTTTTTCGTGTTGGCCCCACCCCTCGCAACAGGGACATTTCGGAAGGCAGCCCCTTGACTAGCCCAGCGGCTCTGCGCTACTCTGCGGAGTCCGGCCGCGGCGGACTCTCCCCTCGTGTCCGACCGCCAGCGTAGCTTCAATTGGCAGAGCACCGCATTCGTAATGCGGGGGTTGTGGGTTCGATTCCCACCGCTGGCTTCCGCCCGATCCCCGGGCTGCGGTCGTCCTCCGTGATCGGCCTCTGTTTTCTGCTGCGAATAGTGGTGCCCCACCGTCGAAAGGTAACCAATCCAGATGCAAGCTTCAGCCTCCTCCCCTCCAGCCACCATTGATGTACGCGAACTGCTCGCCGCCAGTGGGCCATTCGGACCCGATGACGTTCGGGCTATCGCTGACTCGCTCGGGACAAGCCCGACAACCCATCGGGAACTGAGGCTGACGGTCCAAGATCTTCAGTCGTCGGCTGAACGCAGCCCAGCTGCGTCGGTCAGGCTGGGTGTCGGTCTCTATCTGCTCGGCCGAAGCAGCGAGGCAGCGGCTGCCCTGAAGTCGGGCGACGGCTCGGCGCTGTCGCTGTTTGCTCTCGGCCTCGCGCAGGCTGCGCTGGGCAGCAGCGCTGAGGCCCGGGCATCCTTTGAGGCGGCCCGTTCTGCTGGCTATCCGGCGGCAGCCTGCACGGCCGCGATTGCCAACACGCTGCGTGCGGCCGGCCAATTGGAGGCGGCAGCCGAAGTGCTTGACGCCGCAGGCAGTGAAGAAACTGATTCAGCAGAACTGCTTGCTGCCCGTGGAGCCGTTGGGGTCGAATCGGGCAGCCCAGTCGAAACGGTGTTCGCAGTGCTTGAAAAAGCTGTTGCAGTCGATCCGGGAGAACCACTGGCGCTTTTCTGCCTCGGCGTGCTCCACGACAGAATGGGGAACGACGACGAGGCGATCGAATGCTACCAGCGGTCATTGCAAAGGTATCCTGCAACGGTCGGAGCATTGATCAATCTTGGGCTTCTTTACGAGGATCGTGACGAGTTTTCGAAGGCTCAAGATTGTTACCGAAGGATTCTCGACGGCCTGCCCCTTGATGCCCCGGGCCGTGATGAGGCTGTCGCCCGAGCTCGGCTCTTCATGAAAGACTCGACCGCCTCCGGCGACAGGCTGCTTGACGAACAGGAGCAGCGTCAGCGGGATCGGCTGGAACAGATCATGGTACTGCCGGTCAGTGACTTCGAGCTCTCTGTCCGCAGTCGCAACTGTCTGGCCAAAATGGGCATCCAGACGCTCGGCGATCTCGCTCGAACCAGCGAAGCAGAAGTGCTTGCCAGCAAGAACTTTGGCGAGACGAGCCTTGTTGAGATCAAGGAGATGCTTGCGAGCAAGGGGTTGAGCCTTGGCCAATTCGCGGAACCAACAACCGCAATCGAACCACAGCAGGCTTTTGCTGAACCAATCGAAGAAGAGACCGAGATTCACGGCCTCCCAGTCACAGAACTCAATCTTTCCGTACGAGCTCGCAAGTGCACCACCAAACTTGGGATCACCACAATCGGTGAACTGGTGCGGCGAACCGGCGAAGACCTGATGGAATGCAAAAACTTCGGTGTCACCAGCCTGAACGAGGTGCGGGAACGCCTCGCCGAGCGAGGCCTCAAACTCCGAGGCGAATGAGCTGCAGGCAGCGGTGAGACAATGCCGCGTTCCATCGGAAAATCGGCTGCAGCGTGGCATTTCGGGCAGAGGTTGGGCCCATCGGCGGCTGCTCGTGAAAAGCAAGAGAAACGACCCAGCTGCGCCTGCCATGCGGCTGAATGATTGAATTCGTTCATTTGCGCCAATCTTTTTCCCAGTAATAGGCGAATGAATGAAAGAATCCACTCATTGCGTGCGGCAATTTGCTTTCACAACCCTTTTTCGTTAGCGTGATTTGATCGCTGATGCTGAAGCATCGGTCGACATTTTGCGTAGAGGTACCCCCTCGTGGGGTCAGGGAAGGGAGTGAGCCCGATGACGACCGCGACTCTCCGGGAGAAGCCGGTTCGCGATTTGGCAAAGCTGGCCAAGCAGCAGGGCGTGCCTGGCTGGCATGCGATGCGAAAAGATCAACTCATTCAAGCACTTGTGCGAAAGGCGAAGGCTGGCAGACCGTCCGCTGCGGCCACCAGCAGTGGAATCGTCGCCGCTCGGGCTGCCGCTGGCGCAAAAAAAGGTCAGACCCGTGTCACGAGCAAGAGTCGGTCATCGACCGCTCTAAAGGCAGGGCACGCACCAAAGCGAAGCAGGCCGGTCTTACCAACAGGCGGCGCGAAGGCCCTTCCAGGCCGCCGCTCGACCGGCAGCAGAAGCCGAAACGAGTCTTCTCGCCAAGCCGCGATCACTCGCCGCCGGGCCGTCATCAGCGAACGTATTCGCGCTGCCCAGGACCGTCTTGCCCGGGAAAAGAGTCTGGTCAGCCGCCCCGAGCCAAGCCGTAGGCGGGCCAAACTCCGCGATCGAGCCGTCTTGATGGTCCGCGGTCCACACTGGCTGCACGCCTTTTGGGAAGTGACCCAACCAAGCGTCCGGCGGGTCGAGGCTGCGATGGGGCAGGAATGGCACGCGGCAAAGCCGGTGCTGCGGCTGCTGGAAGTTGTCAGTGGCGCGGCGGGTTCTCCGTCAGAGCGGGTAGTCCGGGACATCGAGATTCACGGCGGAGTGAAAAACTGGTACATCGACGTTCGAAATCCACTGCGTTGCCGGGTTGAACTGGGCTACCGCTCCCGACACGGCGATTTTCACAGCATTTGCCGAAGCAACGTCGTCAATGTCGGAATGGGATCACAGGCAGATACTCTCGATGCCCACTGGGGCGATATTGCCACAAACTGTGACAAGATTTACGCAATGAGCGGTGGATTCTCACCGGAGGATCACCCCCAAGAACTTCAGGAGTTGTTCGAGGAGCGGCTCCAACGACCGCTCGGCCCGCCCGACTCAAAAAATCAATCAGGTCTCAGTGAGGGACTTGAGCAGGGTGAAGCGCTTGGTTTCCCGCTTGAAGTAGAGGCAGAAATGATCGTCTATGGCATCACCGAAAAGGGTGCCTACCTGACGATTCAGGGCGAACCGGTCGATGTCGAGGCCGACGGTGGCTTTCGAGTGCGAGTGGAGATGCCAAACAAACGCCAGGTTATTCCTATCAGAGCCCAATCGGCGTCTGGCCTTGAGCGTCAGACCGTAGTGCTGGCTATCGAGCGGAACACAAAGGCCATGGAGCCTCACCTCTGCGAGGCTGATGAACTCTAGCCGTCCGTGAAAAAGTTCTCCATGCCCCTCGCCCGCGAATGCGGGCGTAAGCGAGCCCAGTTGGGAACACCCAAAAACTCGTGGGCCTTTCGGTATTGCCGATCGCTTTATCCAGGCGTTGGGAAACCATTTCTGCAGTCTGACAAAGGCGGGCAACCTTTCCCCCGAACAGAAATCTGTTTTTGGTGGATGGCCTAGGCTATCATGGAAGCACCGCCGAACAGTTCTATGGAGGCTGCGGGGCGGTAAGTTTTCTGCTATGTCCGTGCTGTGTCGAACCTATGCCGGTGAGCTCTTAACGAGGCTCGTCGGGTGCCAACCATGGTTCCAGCCGCGTGCTACGCCGACCTGCTGTTCCTCTACGAAACAGCTTTGGATTCGGTTGCAGGCCCTGGAATTGAGGCACCCTCCTTTTGGATTGGCGAGCTCTCCGCATTCCACGGCACCACGGCATTACGGTGGATAACTTATCGCCCCACGGCCTCAACTGAGCCCTTCCGCCTGGTCTTGTGGCATGTCGGCACGTTTTGATTTGCTCCAGGACGGATCTGTGCCAGTCTCCAGGGCCAGTAGGCCACCGGTCACCGCTGTCACTACGACAGCCGTTGCCCAGATAACGCCGATGCAAAGCGAAGCACGGAGGCAGATGCTTCCCCCAACGTTATCGCCCACGCCGGTGAGCAGACCGCCGAGGGACAGCACCAGGATCAGCACCAACGGTAGCAGGAGGGAAAGTGCTACTCCCCATGCCAACAAACGGCGGACAATCAGAATCATCCGGAAAAGGCCCTCTGGAAGGCTAGGGGGAATGCGGAGGCTTTACGCCCGGCAAGTGGAGGTGAAGTCGTTCGGTGACCGAATCGATTCCTAGTGTACGCTGCCGAATGGCACGAAACAGCGGGAGGAGGCCGGTGGTGGGAGGTCCGAGAAAAATTCGGCGGTTTTTCCGCTCACTGCCACCGGCACCGAGGGCTGCGGGCCCGTTACCAGCGGGCCGCCGGAAACTGCTACAGACCGGGCGGCACCGCTGGTGGCCATTGCTGCTTGCCCTCACGTTCACCCCTCCAGTAGCCGCCGATCGGGTCGACCTCGACGATGGTCGCAGCCTGCTCGGGAGATTTGCACTCCTCCCTGGCATCAACGTCGATCCGGAGGAACGAGAGGGCCAGGCAGCGACAGCGGTCATGTGCGATGACGGCTTGACCCGCACCTTCGTGCCTCGCCGTCGGGTCGTCGCAGTTGAAAAGAGTCCAGTAAACGCTGGTCTGGAACGGATTGAGATTCCGCAGCGGGTGCCGGAAGGCGGCCGCCGTGTCGGCGGTATCGGCGGTATCCTCGCCGCCACCCCATTCGATGAATACGGCCGCCGGATTCTTTCCTTGGCCACGGCCGCCGGCCGACTCGATGTCGTTCAGGGTATCACTACGATCACTCCTCAGTGGACCGCAGTGGAGGGGCTGGTGACAGACCAGACGTACCGGATTGACATGCGGCTGGCGACATCTTCGATTCCACGCGAAACGTTACGGCGAGTGATTGAACAGCAGATTGACCAGCATGACATCGACCAGCGCCTGCAATTTGTGCGGCTGCTGCTGCAGGCTACCCGGTACCGCGAGGCAGCAGTCGAACTTGAACAACTGACAAAGGACTTTCCCAACGCCACCGACCTCCGCGACCAACAGCAGAGCCTAGCCGGGCTTGCAGCAGGACAACTGCTTGACGAGATTCGCCTCCGGCAACGGGCTGGACAGGACCGCCTCGTCATCCAATTACTGGAATCGTTTCCGGCAGGTGATGGCACTGGTGAGCTTCTGCAGGCAGTGGCAGAAATTCGCGACGAATACCGTGAACGACTTGATCGGGCTGGACGGCTTGTGGCTCTGCTGCGTGAGCAGGCCGGACGCATTGAGGATGCGCGTGACCGACAGCTCGTGGCGGACCTCACCGACGAGATCGCAGCCCAGTTGACATTCACCAGCCTGAACCGACTGGCAGTGTTCGAACGAGTGGCCGGCGATGGCCAGTTGACGGCAGAGCAGAGCCTCGCCCTGGGCCTGAGTGGCTGGCTGGCTGGAGCCGACCGCTCACAGATCAACCTCAAGCTGGCTTTGTCGATGGCCCAGGTCAGAAGACTTCTCCGCGACTATCTAACAGCCTCCGGCGACCAGCGGGTTGACCTTCGCCGACAACTCGCCGACGAAGAGGCTTTCGATCCACCGACTGTTGCTGCGGTAGCAGCCCAGATGCTGCCGCCACTGCCGGCTCCCGAACCAGACGGCGAAGGGCTGTTCACCCTCAACATCCCGCAGCCGGCTTCCGCCGAGAGTTCCGCCAAGACCTTCCCCTGTCTGGTGCAACTGCCCCCTGAGTACGATGCCCGCCGCCGCTACCCCGCCATCATCAGCCTGCATGCCGCTTGGAGCACACCGCTGAATCAGATCGAGTGGTGGGCAGGAATGCCTGACAAGCAGGGCCGGCGAAGCGGCCAGGCTGCCCGGAACGGCACGATCGTCATCGCACCCGCTTGGGCCGACGCCAACCAGCAGGCATACGGCTTCACCGCGAAGGAGCACGCGGCGGTCCTTGCGGCCCTGCGCGAGGCCTCCCGCCGCTTTTCAATCGATTCTGACAGAGTCTTCCTGTCTGGGCATTCCCTCGGCGGTGATGCCGCTTGGGATATTGGGCTGGCTCATCCCGATCTCTGGGCCGGCGTTGTGGTGATTGCCGGGAAAGCCGACCGGTACATCAATCACTATCACCCAAACGCCGAACTGCTCCCCCTCTACCTTGTCAGCGGTGAACTCGATCAAGCCAGTTTCACCGCTAACGAAATGGACATCGATAGCAGGCGAAAACGCAATGCCTGCCCCCGATCGATCGAGGCAGTGGCCCTGCGGCCTGGAGACCGTTTCTTCTGGTGGATTGAGCCGGAGTCGCCACCACCAAGAACGATGATCCTGCCGAGCGACTGGCCTGCCGGGGCCGCCATCAGACCATTCACACTCTCTGGAAAAGTGACCAACAGAAACCGCGTCACTATTCGCTGCGGTGCCAAACGGGTGCGAATTTGGTTCACTCCCGAACTGGTTGACTTCAAACAACCAGTCACAGTCACGCTCGGAGGCCGCCAGTTGCATCGTGGCGAACTAACGCCTGACATTGATGTAATGCTGGAAGATCTCCGAACCCGTTCCGACTACCAACATCCGTTTTGGGCGGTGATCGACTCTGCGCGAACTGGCGTTCGTTAGTTAGCCTGCGGCTCCTGCGGGCGGCTGGCGACTTCTTCATCCGCCTGCTTGCTGCTCAAGTCTTCTCGAGGGAGGGCAATTCCGCCAATGAGCCAGCCGTCCTGAAGCGTCTGCATCATGAAGCCTGCGGTGCCAAAGTAATGACGAATCTGCTCAAAATCAGGCAACGTGCTGCCATCGATTTTCTGGTCGCGGACCGTACCTGGCTTTCCATCACCGAGAAGATTGTTAAGGATCTGCCCCATGACACTTTTTGACTTCGGCATCGAGCCCCGCTTGAGCATTGCGTACGTTGGGCGAATCGACTCATCCGAACGGCCAAAGCCTTGCAGGGCGATTTTGCCCGGAAAAAGTTCTTTCAACTCCCGAACAACCAGCGTGTAGTCCGACCTCGACACCAACGAGTCACCGCTTTCAACGGTGGTCAGCACCCGCTCCAGAATGTCCCGATGGGATGCGATCAGCAGATGTCCATGTGACACAGTCACCGCTGAATGTGGCAGCAGTTTCTCCTCCTTTTCACGAAGTCGCCGACGCCGATCATTACGGTCGTCGTCGTCATCGGCGTGGGCGATCCCACCACCCGGTGTCTCAATCTCAAGTTTGGGTATTTCCATTGAGCGATCGATCAGTTCCCAGATGACCACACCATGGGCCTCAATTCGACGCATATCCGGATCGGTCGCCATGCTCTTGGAAACCGTTTCTGCAACCTTTTCAGGATCGGTCGCCTCAATCGCGATCACCAGACGCTCACTATCGAGGCCGATCGGCTCAACATAGTCACCCAGCATGGCAACCCGCGTTCCGAGACCAGCAATAAGGTCAGTCTCGACATCGATCTGAGGACCATCGGGGTCTTCTTTGAGCGAAGCAATTACGTCGTCGAACACGCCCTCTTCACCAACGATGTCATCCACCAATGTCTCAGCGGAATGAAAGGCCGTTTCGAGATCCCACTGGAGTGCCGACCAACTTGAGGCGTCGGCTGGCACCCAAGCGGGCGGCTCAATTGCATCGGTGTCAGGGAAACGCAGCATTCGGGCCGCAAGATCGTAGCGGTCGGGCGAGGCGGGGTCGCGACCGGGCAGGGGCGGAGCATAGACAATCGTCTGATGCCGCATGTCGCGGGGGCCATCGGCGAAGATAACTGTTCCACCAATCGACTTGACCGCGTCAAACCCCTGGCGGCCGAGAATCTCGACATAGTCGGGCCCCTTGCGACGATCCTGCGGTGGATAGGCCGCCTTGTACGAAACAGCAAAGGTGAACGGGTCAACGTACCAACGCAATTTCGCCGCCTGCTTTGGCATACCTTCGAGTGAGCGGTCGGCAACGCTCTGGAACTCTGGCTTTGAGGCGAGCGAATCCTGTCGACCGGTCTTCAGCACGGTCAACACGTGATGCACCTGCACTGGGTCATCCCCGACAACAAGTGCCGCCCCTTGGTGCACAACGGCCACCAGGCGGTCCGCAGGGGGTGTTTCCGTTTCCTCATCATCCGCCCGCGGTTCTTCTGGTGGCAGCCGGTAGACCTTGATGACCTCTTGATAGTCAGCGAGTCGCTGTGCCTGCTGTTCGAGCAGGCGGGCATCGATCTGATCAAGAAGCGTTCGGGTCTCTGCCTCGTGGCCGGTGGTGTCGACCAGTAAAACCGTTGCTAAGCGGTCTGGCTCTGGCACGATCGCTGCAAGAGCAATCTCACCGCCAGGAACTTCACCCAAATCCTCAAGCGTCAATCCTAGCTTGCCCAACCGCTGCTTGCCGGCCTTGGAAAGCTGCTCGCGAAAACTCTTGACGAAAGCCTCCATGCTGGGATCTTGCAACAGTTTCCCGTACTGGGTTTGGTCAAAGCTTTTCTGAAACGCAGCGGGATCGGCAATGCTCAACCAGGCTGCCGTCGTGGAGGGGAAGACCGTCTGGCTTGGTTTGAAAGCCGGTTCGGCCACAGCCAAACTCCCTGCCAAGACAGACACCAGCAAGGCAGGACACATCAGCCACCAGCTACGAGTGGTGAGGGCCCATTGGGTCGCACGAGGGCTCGTCATTCCGTCCACAGATGCACTCCTTCGGATTCCATGAACCAGTGGCCAATTCACACGTTTTCCGCCATTGCATTGCACGTGAACCACCGGTGCGGTTATCGGTCACTGTCGAGAAAACTCACACTCAACCAACTGGCCGCAATTCCTATCGTCGAGGAGTGTCTCAGGCTTCCCCATTTTTCTCAACATCAACTTTTACGTGATTCACGCCATTTCTCGCTTGGGTGAATCCCCTCAAGCAGACGCCTGCCAGAGCCAGACCGAAAAGACCACAAGGCTCAAACCGATGGCAAGTGCCGTATCACCCCGGCAGCCGCTTAAGTGGGCTGCCACGCAGCCACCACCTACCAGCGTGGCCCCGGCAGCAAGGCAAGCCGCCACGAGGAGAGCCGGCAGAGCCGCTGAACTACCGACGGCCACCACCGCCACGACGAGGGGGGGCCAGAGCATCAGGCAGCCAGTTCCGACAAACACGAATGCAGCATGCAGGCCGGGAGAGGGAAGCGTCAGCAACTTTCGCCCCTGAGGCCCGATGCCACTGACGGTCCTGACGAGTGAACGCCAACCGCGGGACACCTCATCGCCGTCGAGCAATGTGGCCGCAGGAATCGCCAAGCCCCCAAAGATGGCTGTCCCGAGCCAGCCATAACGCCCGGCCGACGATGGATCAAGCAGGAGCCAGCCAATCATCGCGCTGAGGGCCAGCAGCATCGAAGCATTGCGCAACGCCCGCCGCCATGGGCTGCAGGCGGGCAGGACGCCGAGCAGACCAATTGCTGCCAGCCGATCTGGCCCGCGAGGCCCTCGGCTACCAGCCAGGGGGAACTGTCGAGGAAGGAGTCCGGCGATCGGTCCCTCTCCAGCCAACTGAAGCCACTGGGCAAGCCCGAGAAGACCTCCCGCCGCGACCAGCCAGCAGCCGAAACCGACGAGCAGCAGCGGCCACGCGCTGCCGACAGGCAAAGCCCCACCCGTAAAGGCCATGCCAGCCGCAGCCAGCCAGCCAGCCAGCAAAGTTGCCGTCGCAGCATCAGCGGCCGATAAACCGACAAGCCGAAGGCCGGCTGTCGTCAATGCCGACAGACCGCCGGCCAGCGAGCCCGTGGCTACCATAAGCGTCGTCACCTCTGCCGTCTCGCCCCGAGCGGCAGCTGCCACTCCGGCACTCCCGAGTCCAAGCAGTGGCCAGAGGAGTCGGCAGGTCAGCCAGCCGCCCGCCGCAGGCAAGGCCAACGGTCGCCGGCTAAAGCGGTGCCAGCCTGCTGGTTGCAACATGAGGCTCGCATCCCAGACCGGAAATGCTGCTGGCACGTCACCAATCGCAATGACTACCGCCGCTGTCACCACCGCAAAGCTGGAGACGCTGGCCTCAAGCCCGACACCGACAAAGCCGACGACAGTGGCAGCCACTGCAACAGACAGCCACGTCGCTGGACGACGGACGTCATGCCGCAATCGAATGGCCGCCACGGACCAGCCGGCCTGATCCACGCTCCATCGATTGAGGAACGTCCACAGCATGAGCCTTTCCTCAGCGACGGGGCCGGACGGTTCCCTGCACACGCAGCGGCAGCCCCAGAATCCGGAGGAAGCCCTCGGCATCGGTCTGGTCGTACGAGCCGCCCCCTTCCATCGAGGCAATCGCCGCATCATAAAGGCTCGTGGTGCTTTCCCTGCTCCTAACCAGCATGTTGCCCTTGTAAAGAGCGAGTTCGACCGCCCCGGTCACAGGTTGCTGGGCCTCGCGAATGAAGGCGAGCAGAGCATCCATCTTTGCGCAATACCAGAAACCATAGTAGACCGATTCGGCCACCTCGGGGGAGAGCCGATCTCGTAGGTGCACCAGATCGCGGTCAAGCGTCAGTTGCTCGATGAGCCGGTGGGCCTCGTAGAGCAGCGTCATGCCGGGAGCCTCGTAGACACCGCGGCTCTTCATGCCAACGAGGCGATTCTCCAGGATGTCGATCCGACCGATGCCGTTGCGGCCACCAATCTCATTGAGCGCAAGCACCATTTCGTGCGGTGGCAGAGCCTTGCCATCGAGCCGAACCGGCACCCCTGCCTCAAACTCCAGCCGAATCGTCTCTGGCGTGTCAGGGGCCTCCTGAGGTGACACCGACATGCCAAAGTCGACCAGGGCATAGCCGTCGGTGTCGAGCTCTTCCAGCAGCCCCGCCTCATAGCTAGTGTGCAGGCAGTTCTCGTCCGAACTATAGGGCTTTTCCTTCGAAGCCTTGACGGGAATCGACTTCTCGGCACAGAACTCAATCAGTTCTTTGCGGCCCGGGAACCGATCGCGGAAGGCGGCAATTCGCCACGGGGCAAGCAGTTCAATCGCCGGGTCAAGTGCCTCGGCCGCCAACTGGAAACGGCACTGGTCATTTCCCTTGCCGGTGGCCCCGTGCGCGAAAACAGTGGCCCCTTCGGCATGACAGATCTCAACACAAACCTTGCTGATCAGGGGGCGGGCAATCGAGGTACCCAACAAATAGGTGCCCTCATACCGGGCCTGCCACTGCAGCGTCGGGAAGGCAAAGTCGCGGCAGAGCTCCTCACGGGCATCAACCAGCAATGCCTTGACCGCGCCGCAGTCTCGGGCCTTCTGCAAGGTCGCCTCCCGATCCTCGCACGGCTGTCCCAGATCGACATAGACGGCAACAACTTCATACCCCTGTTCGATGAGCCAGCCGAGGATGACCGAGGTATCGAGGCCGCCGGAGTACGCGAGGACGCATTTTTTCATTGGGCTACTGACTTCTTTCCGATGGTGGAGAACTGGTCGATTTGCCTTTGGTGTTGGCAAATGTGCCAGAAAAACGGCCGCTGGCCAATCCTCCCGGGCGATTGCCTGAGCAGACTGTGGAAATAGTCTGCCGCCGCCCACACGCGGCGACCGGCAACCCTCAAAACCCTCGGCGTTTTTGAGCAATGCAAGCGTGGACCATCCTTCGCTCGCAGCTGCGAGCAAGAGCCATCGAAAGTCAGACCTCGTGCACCATGGCCATGTTGTGGCCACCGGTGCCAAAGCCGATGCCCGCCACCAGCAGGATGCGGTTGCCCCTTTCCAACCGCCCCTGCTTGAGCCCCCAGTCGCAGACGTGGGCCAGTAGCTGATTCACGTCAGCACCGGCCGGCGCGGCCAGCGGCGTGACCCCCCAGTAGAGCGACATCTGCCGCAGTGTATGTACGTCATCGCTAAGACCAACCGTCGGCACCGCCCCCCGCCTCTTCGACCGGGAGATCGCCGTCACCCCGCTCTTACTGGCTACGACAAAAAGCCGAGCATCAAGCTCGGCAGCAATCCGGCTGGCCCCATCCACCACGGCCTGAGTGATCGGATGCAGGCCATCGACCAGTCGCTCGGGCTGCGGCAGAAACTCACCGGACGACAGCCCTGACCGCCCCTTGCCGAGCAGTTCGTCAAGGTATTGTTTCCGTGACTCCAGGTACTGCTGCTCGGTTGCCAGGGCGATTCGCCGCATCATCTCAACAACCTGCCGAGGATGCTCGCCGATGGCGGTCTCGCCGGAAAGCATGCAGGCGTCGGCCCCATCAAGGATGGCATTGGCCACGTCAGTTGTCTCAGCCCTGGTCGGCCGCCGCGAATGCTGCATGCTGTCGAGCATCTGCGTGGCGACAATGACCGGTTTTTGGAACTGCTGGCATACCCGGATGATCCGCTTTTGCACCATCGGCATGCTGGCGACGTCAATCTCAACCCCCAGGTCGCCCCGGGCCACCATCACGGCGTCCGCGGCTTCGATAATCTGCTCGAGGTTCTCGATTGCCTCCCGCTTCTCAATCTTGGCGACCACCCGGGCCGCTGAACCCCGGGTCCGCAGCAACTCCTTCAGCAGCGTCACCTCAACCGGAGAACGCACGAATGAGAGGCTGACAAAATCAGCCCCGGAGGCTACCGCCCATTCAGCATGCTGCCAGTCGGCGGCACTCATTGCCGCCACCGAGAGCTTCACGCCGGGCAAATTGACTCCTTGCCGGCTGCGAACCACACCCCCCTGAATCACCCGGCAGCGAACCGCATCGGCCTTTTTTTCAGTCACCGTCAGGCTGATCGTGCCATCAGCCAGCATCACCGAATCACCGACGGCCAACTCGTCGACCAGCGGTGGATAGCTGGTGACGAACTGATCAGGCTGGTCGCTCTCAGTACCTCGAATAAAAGAAAGTTCGCTCCCCTCGACACAGTCCACGGCACCGCCCGGCAGTGCGCCGAGTCTGATCTTTGGGCCGGCCAAATCAACCAGCACGCCGATCGGTCGGCCAACCTCGTCCGACACCCGCCGGATGCGGTCGAGCGTCTCCTGATGCTCATCGATCGAACCGTGGGCCATGTTCAGGCGAAAGACATCAACACCCCCATCGACAAGCCCACGGATCGCGGGCTCTTCGCGACTGGCAGGACCGATAGTGGCCACAATTTTTGTCCGTACGATGGCGGCAGCGAGAGCTGCACTGCCAGCGGGGACCAGGCGGGGGCTGGGAACCTCCATGACTGACTCCATTTGCCGAAGGGTGAGGGTACGATGGTGCAGGAACCGAAGCCAGAAGGATCCGTACTCTACCCGAACAGGCCGTCCACGGACATCGAATACGCCCCCATTCCCTTGCCAGTGATTACCCTTGCCGACCACCCAGCCATCTACCAGCCGCGCCGTTGCCAACCGTTTCTGGCCGGGCCGCCGGGTGCTAGTTGCCGGCGGCACCCATGGCTTCGGCCTCGTGCTGGCCCGGCAGCTTGCTGGCCGTGGAGCCCAACTGCTCCTGGTGGGCCGGTCGCCTGCCGGCGTGAGGGCTGCGATTGCCGCCTGCGAATCGGCCGCCGCTGCAGCTGGTTGGCCCGTTGAGGGCCTCCATGGACTTGCGGCCGATCTGGCCCAACCCGGCGAGGGTGACCGGGCCGTCGCAGTCTGCCTGGAAAAACTCGGCGGGCTCGACAGCCTCTTCTTTTGCATCGGCAGATCTGGCCGAACAGCCGTGTTGAAACTGCCCGCCGACGAGTTCCGCGCGGCGATTGAGGTGAACCTGATAACCGCCATCGAAATCAGCCAGGCCGCGGCAGACCCAATCTGCCGGGCCGGCGGCGAACTCGTCTACATCGGCAGCCTGGCCGGCAAACTGGTCACCCCGGCCATGGGGGCTTATGCCGTCGGCAAGTCAGCCCTCGCTGCCTTCGCCGATGCCGTCCGACTGGAGGTTGCCCCGCGGGGTGGCCGGGTGCTGCTGGTGAGCCCCGGCCCAATCCACCGGCATCCCGAGCCAACTGCCGAGGCTGACAGGGGCTTTCATCGCTACGACGACGAGGTCGCTCGACATGGTCTCTCCGCCGAGGTGGCGGCCCCGGGAGGCGGCGCAACGATTAAACTCCTTGATCCAGAGGGCCTCGCCACCGAAGTACTCGACGCCTGCCGAGAGGGGCGACTCGAACTGACCCGTCCGTGGAAGGCCTCGCTACTGGCCGGACTGATCGAGTGGTTTCCCGCCTGGGGGCGGCAGCTGCTGGCCAGATTCACCGCCAAGGCGGCGGCCCGTGAAGATTGAGCGGATTTTTGAGTGCCAAACGGCCGATCATAACGGGTGAGGCGTGCGCTGTTCTGTAACAGTTCTCCAACCCCTAGCGTCCACGTGCGGCTCTCTCCCGAGACATCCCGCTGGCTCCATGCGACTCTCCAGCCGCTCAAGCGTCGCCTGCTTGAGGTGCGGGCGGCCCGTCATGCAGGCAGTAGGGTGAGGCGGATTCCGATCAGCCAGCTTCCGACTGCCGCCACCGAGTCGGTCATTCACCTCACTAAAAACTCGTGCGGTCGCTTGGAGATTGCCGCCAGCCTGGACTGGCTGCGAAGCCGAAATGGCTTTTCAACAACCTGGCGGCGGGTTGGGGTCTTCGTCAATTTGCTGGCTGATCCGCAGGTGCCTTCCGGCTGCTGGCAAGCCGATCTGGGCGACTGGGTCAGACCGACCGGACCAGTCGCCGGCTTCTGTTCACCCCACCGCGGATCGAGGCTGGTTCCGGACCGCGGCTTCATTCGCTCGTCAGGCTACGCGGCCGCCCGGCAAATCGCCTCCCGGGCCCCGCGATGGTCAGAACGCCGCCCCACCTTCGTCTGGCGAGGTGGCCCGAACGGCCACGGACTCTATGCTTCCGACACAATGGATTGGCGGGACCAGCAACTGCGGCAGCGAGTACGGCTTTGCCTGCTGGGAAAGTCACTCGCAGATGCTTCCCGATTCGCAGATGCCCCCATCGACCTGCGCCTGGTTTCAGTGCCGCAGCACGATCCTCAAGCAGCCGCCCGCCTGAGGGCGAGCGGAATCATCGGGAACCCCATCCCTGCCCGCAGCTGGCTGCAGCGACAGTTCGCGATCGACATCGACGGCTACGCCAACGCCTTCAGTAACTTTTTCCTGCGGTTGCTCTACGGGTGCTGCGTTCTGAAAGTGGCGAGCCCACGCGGCTTCCGCCAATGGTACTACGACCGGCTCGTACCATGGGTCCACTACGTTCCGGTTGCGGCCGACTTGTCCGATTTTGCCGAGCGGCTCGACTGGTGCCGCCGACACCCGCGACAGTGCCGCGAGATCGCTGGCGTTGGCCAGCGAGCCGCCTTCGCGATGACGTACGACCGCGAGCGTCAGCAGGCAATTGAACAGCTCGTCCAGCCAATCAGCTGACGGGCCCCCGACCGGGGCCAAGCAGCGGGGCGACGGCTGCTTTAAGACTGCGGCGAACAGCTGCCAGCCGCTCAGCATCCTCGACCTTGCCGCCACCAAAGTCGATGACGTGAAATGCGTCAACGATCTGGTCGAGACCGTCCGAGTCCTCGGCGAAGACCTCGATGATGGTGGCGTCAGCCGAGGAGTCGTTGTCGATCTGGACTCGCGGTGGCAAGACCGTAGCCGCCTGCAGTTGCGGTGCGAAAGGATTCCAGCGGCGGCCAATCGTCGGTGGCTCAGTGGCCAGACTCGATTTGACGGCGGTGGCAATTTCAGCCAACCGCTCGGCGGGCGTCTGGCCGGCGTAGTCGCGGTCGATCACTCGGAAATGATCGATCAAGAACTCATTATCGAGCGTCGAGATGTCGGCCGACAGCACCTCCAGCCGCTGACTGGCCAGACCGGCAGCGATGCGGTGGAAGACCCCGGTCACTGTGGGTGCCCGCAGGCCTACAGTCACCGACACAGTGGCAGTTTCGGCCTGCCAGCGGGCCGTCACAAACTGATTGCCGGCAGACAACTTGGCGAGCCTGGTGAGTTCTTCGACCACCTGTCGCGGCTGCTGCGACCGCAGGTAAGCCCGCGGCAGGCCGGCTGCGAGTCGGATAACCGGATCCTGCTTGTCACGGCCAGTCAGCAGCTGATTGAGTTCAGCCCGTCGCCGGTCGGCACCAGTGGCGTTCGCGTCGGGATCGAGAAACCTCAGCGTCCGCTGATAGAGTTCACTGAGCAGGTCGGCCTTCCAACGGTTCCAGACCCCGGGGCCCACCGCAGCGATATCAGCCATCGTCAGCACCGTCAGCATCCGGAGCACTTCGGGCGAGCCGACCTCACGGGCAAACTGAAGCACCAGCGAGTCATCGTCGACGTTGCGGCGAAACGCCAGTTCCGCCATCAGCAGGTGCCGCAGGACAAGAAACTCGACAATCTCAATCTCATCCTCGGGCAACCCGAAACTGGTGGCTACTTCCCTGGCGATCTCCGCGCCAATCTCGCTGTGATCCCCCTCATAGCCCTTGCCCAGATCGTGGATCAGCAGGGCCAAGAGCACCAGCCGACGACGACGGCGAATCTGCCGCCAAACGTCCCCCAGCCAGCCGCCGTCGGCATCCAGATCGGTCGCCTTCGCGACCGATAGGAGACAGTGTTCGTCAACCGTGTATTTGTGGAAGTTGTTGAACTGCAGCAGGCAACGAGCGTGGGCGAATGCCGGCAGCAGCCGTTCCAGCAGCCGCAATTCGTGCAGCCGGCGGAGGGCGAGCCCCAGCGGGCCAACCGACGAGAACATTCCCCAGAGCCGCTGCCGAGCTAATGCCGTGACCGGCGGCGGTTCATGCCCGATCGTCTGCCGCAACAGCGTCCAGTTAGAGGGCTCGATCGGCACCTCGTAGAGCATCGAGAGTTCTACCAGACGGACGAGCCGCTCAGCATCGGCGGCAACAGTGGCAATTGCCTCGGGCAACACTGCCACCGCCAGTGGGCCGACAACATACTGGCCGTCGACCCGGTTGCCCAGCAGGCCAGTAGTCCAGCTGCGCAGCCGACGCCCCCCTTCCGCCTGCTGGATCAGCCCCCGGGTAATCTGGGCCACCTCTCGGGTATGCCCGAAATAGTCCTGCATGAACTGCTCGACCGCCAGCATGCCACCGTCAGCAACATAGCCGCGTTTCTCGGCGATCCGCACCTGCTCATCGCGGGTCAGCTCATCGACCCCCTTACCGTGTGAAAGATGAAGCTCCACCCGGAGGTCACGAAGAAATTCCTGAGCGGCCGTCAGACGTTCGATATCGGCTAACGAAAGGCCGGGAATGCCCTCCGATCCCGCCGGCTCCGGATCGATCGCCACGATCGCGGTGCCTGCCGGAAGCGGCAGCGGGCCGAGTGAAATCAACCGATCTGACTCAAGGTAGGCAAGCCAGCGGGCAAACTGAATGTCTCGTTGTCCACCGGCTGAACGCTTCACGTTGGGCTGCAGCAGATAGACGGTCTCGCCGTACTTCCCAGCCTCCGTCTGCCGCGCCGCCACCAGCATCCTGGCCAGCCGCCGCCGCGACCGGTGCGCCAATGTCCGCAACTTCGCCGCCAACCGTCGGCAGCGCTCCTCATGACCGGCCAACACCCGCATCTCAAACAGCGTGCTAAAGATACTGGCATCCCCAGCAGCCAGTTGGGCCGCCTCGGCTACCGTGCGAACACTCTGCCCGACCTCCAGCCCCGCATCAAAGAGGTCCTGCAACAGCCTTCGGGCAAGGTTGCCAAGCAGTTGCCCGCTCGACGGACCGACAGCCGGTTCACCCGGACGGCCCGCTGATGCTGGCAGCGTGGCGAGGTCGTGCAACAGCATCAAATCGACATCCGAGCCCGGCGTCATCTCACCGCGAGCCGAGCCGCCATGGGCCACCAGGGTCACCCGCTCCTCAATTTGTTGCCGATCCTCCGGTGTCAATTCAGCCAGAATCGCCTGCCAGATACCTTCAATGGCGGCATCGACCGCCTCTGCCCTGATCCGGCAGAGTTCCAGACCGTTGGCGCCGTCGGCATGCCGGCTCTTCACCGCTGCTTTGGCATCCCTGAGCCGGTCCGACGCAGCAGCGACCGCTGGCCTGGCGACAACCTGTTCGAAGCTGGTGGTCATGACGGATGCCAGGGATCATCAGCGACCCCCGCCTGCTTGTTAACGGTGCGGGCCAACACGAAAAGGAGATCGCCAAGCCGGTTGAGATATTCAATCGCATTGGCGGGCGAAGTGGTCTCGAGTCGGCTCGAAAGGGTCACCACCCGTCGTTCAGCGCGACGGCAGACAGTCCGGGCCATGTGCAACGACGCCGCCAACGGAGTACCCGTCGGCAGGATGAAATTAGCCAGTGGTTCAAGGGCTGCGTCATAGTCGTCGATCGCCGTCTCGAGCGTCTCCACCTGGCCGAGGGTGATCCGCTCATCATGGTCACCCGGAGTCGCCAGTTGTGCACCGAGGTCGAAGAGATCGCACTGAATCTGTCGCAGCAGCCCATCAAACACGCCAGCTGCAGGATCGGTCCGGGCCATGCCCAGCAGGCTGTTGAGCTCATCGACTGTGCCGAAGGCTTCGATCCGGGCGTGGTCCTTGGTGACCCGCGGCCCACCGAACAGCCCTGTCTGGCCTGCGTCACCAGTCTTCGTATAGATCTTCATTTGTGCTACCTCAAAGCCCTTCGTTTCCACGACTGTGGTGCCACCAACGCGGCACCTATACTGGGTCGATTCGAGGAATCCTTCAACCTGAGCAGTGTGAGGCACGTCACCGTGAGTATTATTCATCCCGCGAGTCGTGCCAGCGGCGGACTCATGGCCTGCCTGCTGGCCGCAGCGATCAGCCCGCCAGCCGTCCCGGGTTCGGAACGTGAACAGCGTTTTTTCTCCACTCCTGTGCAGGTCACAGACGGACTGACCAAGGCCGGCGAGGGCTATTTTTCGCCCGACATGACCCGCATCTGCTATCAGGGGGTGCCGTCTGACTACCCCTTCTATCAAATCTACATCCAGCCCTTTGACGCCACCGCGCCGCGGATCGTGGAGCCGACCAGGGTGAGCACAGGACGGGGCCGAACCACCTGCGCCTGGTTTGCTCCCGATGGCCGCCGACTGCTGTTCGCCTCCAGCCATCTCGACCCGCAACTCAGTGAGACAGAAACCACTGCGATCAAGCAGGCGGAAGAAGATGCCAGGACCGGCCGAAGGCGGCGGTATCAGTGGGACTTCGACCCACACATGGACCTGTTCGTGGCCGACCTCGAACGCCCTGGCCCCCTCTCACAGCTGACCAAGACGCCCGGCTATGATGCCGAGTGTTCATTTTCGCCAGATGGCAGTCAGTTGCTGTTCGTGAGTGACCGGGATGGCGACCCCGATATCTACGTCGCCGAGGCTGACGGCAGGAATGTCAGGCAGTTGACCGATCAGCCGGGATATGACGGTGGCCCCTTTTTCTCACCGGATGGCCACTGGATTGCCTACCGAACCGACCGCCTGGCTGAGCACCAGTTGCAGATTCACGTTATGCGAGCCGACGGCAGCGGTGACGCACCAATCACGGCGGGCGCTGGCGTCCACTGGGCCCCTTACTGGCATCCGACCAGGCCTTGGCTGATCTGGACGGGCGCTGATCATTCCGATCCGACTAAACGGCCCAACTATGACCTCTGGCTGGTCCGCTACGAGACCGACGCGAATGGCTTTCACACCAGCGAGCCGCTCCGGCTGACCGACCACCCCGGGGCCGACGTACTGCCTGTTTTCTCTCCCGACGGCAGCCTGCTGATGTGGACGGCCAGCCGCGACGGAGAAGGGGGACGCAGGCCATCCAGCCAACTCTATGTCAGCCGGCTCAATTTGGAGATGATCGACGCGGCGTTGGCCGCAAAGGAGAGCCGGCAACCGCGACCTGAGGAGGGGCAATGACTGCAGCAGTTCCGGCATTCGACCAGTCCATCGCATTGATTGGAGCCGGCCAGATGGGACGAGCCCTGGCGGCTGGTTTCTGCCGGGACGGCGGCATCACTGCAGCCGACCTGGTGGTCTATGACCCGATCGAAGCCGCCCGAAGTCTCATCGCCGAATCCCTTCCCGGCATCCGAATCGTGACCACCGCGGCCGAGGCGGCGAGCCTTGCGAGACTGGTCATCCTGGCGATCAAGCCGCAGCAGGCGGCTGCAGCCTGTGCCAGCCTCCAGCCATCGATCACCGACCAGAGCGTCGTGGTTTCGATCGTGGCCGGCCTGCCGATCGCGACGATTGCGGAGGCCACCGGTACCGGCCGTGTCATCCGCGTGATGCCCAACACCCCCTGCCTCGTTGGCCAGGGCGTCTCTGCTGTCGCGTCTGCCGAGGCAGTCGGTCGCGTTGACCGCGACAGGGTGCTCGCGCTGCTCGCCTCGGTCGGCAGCGTCCACGAAGTGGCCGAATCGCTGCTGAACGCCGTAACAGCTGTCTCTGGGTCGGGGCCGGGCTATGTCGCGTTGCTGGTCGAAGCCCTTGCCGAT
Organism: Planctomycetia bacterium; assembly: GCA_009922585.1. Classification (GTDB taxonomy): domain Bacteria; phylum Planctomycetota; class Planctomycetia; order Pirellulales; family UBA1268; genus UBA1268. The sequence goes on along the minus strand of RFVE01000007.1, from coordinate 7,992 downwards.
GGCGGTGTCCGCGCCGGCCTGCCACGGCCACTGGCCCAGGCACTGGCCGTCGAGACCTTCGGCGGCACGGCAACCCTGCTGGCGGCAACCGGAGAACATCCTGCAGTCATCCGCGACCGCGTTAGCAGTCCTGGTGGTACGACCATCGCCGGTCTGGCGGTACTTGAGCAGGCGGGCGTCCGCGCCGCAATCAGCGACGCCGTCACCGCCGCCACCGCCCGTGCTGCCGAGCTTGCCCGTCAAGGCTGACCGGAAGGGCGACCACTGGGCAGAGCTTCGGCCACCTGCGCCGGCGGACCAGACGAGAGCCGCCGAGGAGTGCCAACAGGCCACGCCGTCCAGTCGCTCAGCGGCTGCGTCGGGCCGGCTTTTTGGTCACCGACTTTTTCGCCCCCGACTTTTTCGCGGCTGGCTTCTTCGACTGCTTGACCGCGTTCTTGGCAGCCTTTTTGGAACTGGCCTTCTTCGCCTTCTTGGCTGCCTTTCGCCCTCCGAAGATGGTATCCCAGCCAGCAGCATACTTTTCTGTCGAACCTACCCGAATGACCGACATCTGCGTTGCCCTTTCCAAGAAGCAATGATCTGTGGCATCGGCAGCCGGCCGATGCATTCGCTGTAACGAAGTTCTATCGACTCACGACAGCCGAAAATCGAGTTCGTCCGTCGTGATCGTAAGCATGACCCTCCCTAGGTCTGCCGGCAAGGGCGATCGGCTACGGACGAGCCGGCCGTCCATGAGACCTGTGATGATTGCCGAAATTGATTCCGCAGCCATCGTCAGCGGCGGCAGCAGCAGGAGGTTGCGAACCGTCAGACGATCAGTAATCCGCAGGCCGCACCCCTGCTCGGCGGCATCAGTCAGCCTGTTGCCGTTGAGCCAGCAGCGGCTGAGCACGTCCGGCTGAGCGACCAGCCACACCTGAAGCGGTGGCTCGATACCAGTCGGCCGTCCGAACTGTCGCCCCCAGACAGTCTCGCTGCCGGGCAGCTCGATGCAGTCCCAGGCGGTCGTGAGATTAATCGTATGCATCAACCGCCCTTCACCTACGCGGAGGGAATCACCACCGCTCGCCCGCGGGTCTCCCCAGCAAGCATCCGCCCGGCCCACTCACCAACACCGTCAAGCTCCAGCAGCCGGACCGGAAAATGAGGCTCGACCAACGACCAAAGCGTTGCCAGCCGCGGCCAAAGCTGCCGCCGCTGGTCATTCGTTAGCAGGCCGGCTGCATCGATTCCAGCCAGGGTTACCCCTCGCAAGATGAACGGGAGAACCGTGGCATGCAGTTCCAGGCCACCTGCATTGCCAATACTGGCAACAGCTCCGCCGTGACGCACCGACCGCAGCAGCTCAGCCAGCAGAGGGCCGCCAACAGTGTCAATCACGGCCGTGTACCTTCCACTGGCAAGCGGCTTGCCGCCTGGGGCTATTGCGTCCTCCGGCGTCAACACCTCGGCCGCGCCGAGCGACCGCAGGACCTCGGCCACCGGAGACTTGCGGGTGCAGGCAAGCACCCGATGCCCGGCGGCAGCCGCAGCTGCCACCGCCAGCATGCCGACGCCACCACTCGCCCCGGTGACCAGCCAGTCAGAGGTTCGACCACCGCCTGTTTGCCGCTGATACCCCCAGTCGATCAGGCCAGCAAGCCGCTCGACGGCGACCACCGCCGTGAGCCCGGCAGTGCCAAGAGCCATTGCGGAGATGGCCGAGAGTGTCGGTGGCCGGCGGATGACGGCGTCGACTGGCGCCAGAAGCCAGCTGGCAAAGCCGCCGGGCAGCGATTCACCCAGCCCGTTACCGGTGACAACCACGGGCGTCCCAGCCGGTAGCGTGTCGGCCGGCTCCTGCAACACGCCAGCAGCATCGATGCCCGGCACGTGGGGCAACTGGCGGGCAACGCCAGGATGCCCCGAGCAGGCAAGTGCGTCTTTGTAGTTGAAGCCGGCGGCCTCGACCTTGACCAGAACACGGCCAGCGTTGGAGATGGGCCGGGCCTGGGGAACCAACCGACCGAAGACGGCGCCGGCGTCATCACGGCTCACCAGCCAGCAGTGACCGCTTGGAAGCGCGGGGGACATCATTCGAGTCGGTCGACTCCTGAAAGGCGGTTTGTCATCGTTGGGCCCGACCCTGCTATAATCGCGGACGTCGCCGACAACGTCTAGTCGTCACGGTGGACGCTGGCGGCTAGTGGGCTGCCAGCCCGAAATACTGCACGGTCGGAATACCGCACTGATCACGTGCCCCCGAAGGAGATCATGATGGGAAATGCAATGGAGTTCACTGATGCCAACTTCCAGCAGGAAGTACTCGACTCACCTGTGCCGGTGCTGGTCGACTTCTGGGCTCCCTGGTGCGGTCCCTGCCGAATGATCGGGCCGGTGATTGAGGAACTGGCCGCCGAGAACGCCGAGACTTCTCGTGTCGGCAAGGTGAATGTCGATGAGAACGGCAGCCTGGCGATGAACTACAACGTTTCAAGTATCCCTGCGATCATGATCTTCAAGGGCGGACAACTTGTGCAGCAGTTTATGGGCGTCCAGCCGAAGGAGAAACTGCAGCAGGCGCTCGACGAGGCGAAGTCGGCGTAGTAGCTGCGGGAGGCCGTGACGGCCGGGACCGGGTATCAATTGTGCCCCGGCTGCGGTGTGGACCGAGCGATCCGACCTTTTCCAATAGTCCTTCATCGACGAAGCCCGCCAGATCGGTGTGAAAGCCCGGCTGGCGGAGCTTCTCGACTGCCTTTGCCTCAATCTGCCTGACCCGTTCCCGGGTGACACTGAAGATGCTGCCAACCTCCTCGAGGGTGTAACAGTAGCCATCAGTCAAGCCGAAGCGGAGTTGCAAGATCTCCCGCTCACGGCTTGAGAGGGCGGAGAGTACTTTGCCGATCGAGGCCTTCAATGCGGTCTGGTTAATGCCCCGCAACGGATCGTCGACCCGCGTATCGCGGACGAATTCGCCGGGAGCATTTTCCTCACTGTCACCGAGCGGCTGATCGAGCGAGACCATGCGGTGGGTCATCCGCTCGATGCAACACACTTCCTCAAGCGGCATACCGGACCGTGACGCCAACTCCTCGACCGTTGGCTCACGACCGTTCTCTTGCAGGAAGTCTCGGGTCAGGTTCCGCAGTTTTCCCATGGCATCAACCATGTGGACCGGCATCCGGATGGTGCGGCCCTGATCAGCAATCGCCCGAGTGATCGCCTGTCGGATCCACCAGGTGGCGTAGGTCGAGAACTTGAAGCCGCGGGCATGTTCAAACTTGTCGACCGCTCGCATCAGGCCCGCATTTCCCTCCTGGATCAGGTCGAGAAACGTCAGGCCACGGTTTCGGTACCGCTTGGCAATTGAGATCACCAGTCGCAGATTACCGGCGGCCAGCTCACGTTTGGCAGCATCGTACTGCCGCTCGTAGGTTGCCAGCCGTTCAAGCCTCCGGGCCAGGGTCCGTCGGCTTTCCCCCATTCCGATGAGCAGCCGTCGCTGCGACTGCCGATCAACCTGCTTGAGCCGGCCGGCCAGCCCCCGCAACTGCTTGAGCAAGGGATCGAGCCGCTGGATTCGAAGTCGCATCTCCTCAACCAGCCGCACCGCCTTGTTCCGCTGCCTCACGAGCCGCCGCCAGGTTCGACGGCGGACTGCCACCGGCGTCGACTTTGAGGTCGCCTCTCGAAAAAGCTGCCGGTTCTCGGCAATCAGCCGGTGCAGTGTCTTCAGGTTCGGCTCCAGCCTTTTGAGCAGTTGCCGCTTCTCATCGGTGTTGGTAACGGCCACCTCAAGCGTGCGGTCCAGTCGGATAGTCCCGGCCTGCACCCGTTCGAGCAGCCTGACGGCTGTCTGTAATACCAAGTCGTTGCTGAGCAATTCCCGGCGGAATCGCCACCGCCAGTGCTCGATTCGTCGCGAGCTGGCCACCTCGGCGTCACGATCGAGCAGGGGAATGCCGCCCATCTGCAATAGGTAAAGACGGACGGGGTCATCGATCGCGGCTGTCTCGTTGCGACCAGCCTTTCGGCGAGGCGGGCAGACTGGGGCGGCTGGGGCAGAACTTGGCATGAAAACCTCCAGGAGTGAAAAACTTGCGGTTTCCTCCCGTGCAGGCCCGGTGCCGAAGCCTCGGCCGCCGTTTCACGCCAGTCGCCACCCCCGCCAATTTCCCCATGAAAACACGTTGAAAACAGGTTTTATGCAATGCTCGCCGGTGCCGCCCGGCTGCCTTGGCCAGTTGCCCCGTGTTGCCACCGGGCAACACGGGGCGGCATCGGCGTTGCCGTCCGGCGACACCATCGGCCCGAAAACTGGCCTCGCCGGCAATGGGCCCAGCGGGGCTATACTCCGACACGACTCCTTCGGCGGATGCCATCACATGAATGTTTTGATCCTCGTCCTGATTCTGCTGCTCTTCGTGACGGGGGCGGTCGGCCTTGTCCTCGGCCGGAAGGGCATCAACACCAAGACTCTCATCGGGGCCTGGCTGGTCTTGTTGTCATCCCTCGGCTTCATTTATCTCGCTGGGCGAGTCGCTGAGCGGGAACGAGCCTGGCGGGAAAAAATCCGGCAACTCGAAACAGAGGTCAAAGGCGTAACCGACGGCGCTAATGAAAGCGGCTCGCTAAATGCTCTCGGTGCGGAGCAGAGGGACTTGCGGCGAAAACTGGACGAGATCGAGACTTGGCGGAATCGTTACTGGACATCGTCGTTATTCAAGCCACCGTCAGAAACGAGTGATGACGCAATTATCGAACTTGACGTGAGTGGTGACACGGAACAACCGCTAAACGCTGGAGCCGAGCTTGCTATTTTTGCGTTCGAACTGGGTGATCAATTTGGCTTTTTAGGTGTATTTGCAGTCGAAAATGTGAAGCCGGTTGAAGATAAGACGCTTCAACTCGCAATCAAGCCACTCACAACCCCAGACAAAAGAGACCGTGACGCATGGAGACTCGCAAAAAATGAATCCGAGTTTCTTGTCTTTGAAGATCTCCCAACTGACCGCTGGGCCGCCACGATCAAGCCCAATGATGGCAAGCCAGCTGAAGAGGAAGTCCCGCTTGAACAGGCGTTGGCTGCAATTGCTGGCGGCCAGAGTCTTCCCGGAGAGTACTGGGCCACGGTCACGGTGGAAAATGCCGCGGCCTTTGAAAACGTGAGCGAGGGAACTTCGCTCGACCTTGATCTCCAGACGGCACAACAACTTCAACAAGATGGTGCGGTGAATATCGATCGGGTGGTCCGCCGCCGGCTGCTCCTCGATCCGCTAACCGCTTTGCGGGGCACGAGATTTGCGGAGGTTGATGTCCCTACTGCAGGCATCGAGGGAATCCGCGGAAAACTGTCTGCGGAGCTGAATTCCCTTTCGCTGATGACGAACCGGATCGATACCGCGATGCAGGCAACCACCCGTGAGAATGAGACCAAAAAGCAGACCCTCGCCGCGCTGGGAAATGACAAAAAGGCCTGGGAAGAGGACATTGCATTTGCCAGCCGAGCGTTGGACAAGCTTGAAGAGCGGGTCGAGAAGACGGGTGCCGATCTTGCAGATGCCCGGCGAGAAGTTGCCCAGAAGCGGATCGAACTGCGAGAGCTGACAGCCCAGATCATGGCCAAAAGCAGCCTGCCAAGAGAGCGATCGGCCACCGGGGGACCTGCTGCTCGTCGTGCGGCGTTGCCGTAGGAATCGCCCTGTTGATGCTTGCCATCACCGCATTTTCGCCAAAAAACGCGGCTGATCGATTCCCTCGGGGCCCTCGGGTAGACTCCGACTTCTCAGTTCCGTTTCCCTCTGAGCCATTTCCCGCTTGGATTCTCGCCACCAATGACGACCGTCACCGCCGGGCTCGATACCGACACGAATCTCAAAAAAGCCGTTCACCACCACCGTCTGGCCAGCCGTCGGGGCCTTCTCGAGCGGATGTTCACCCTCTGGTTCCGAGGCTTTGTCTACAACCAGATCTGGGAGGATCCTCGGGTTGATGCCGAGGCTCTTGAACTTGGGCCCGAGTCTAGCCTGCTGACCATCTCCAGCGGTGGCTGCAACGTGCTGAACTATCTGGTTCACGAACCAAAGCGAATTGTCGCGGTCGATCTCAACTCAAATCATATGTCGCTAACGCGGCTTAAACTGGCCGCTGTCAAATACCTGCCCGATTATGAGTCGTTCTACAATTTCTTTGGCTACGGCCAGCACAAGGACAACCTCGCCCTCTACCGCAAATACCTACGCGACCAGCTTGACCCGCTGACCCGATCGTTCTGGGAATCGAGCGACTGGCCGGGCCGAAAATTTGGCCCCAAGCGAATCGGCTACTTCAAGAGCGGCCTCTACGACCAGGCGAAGTTGGGCCAGTTTTTCAGGGTTGTGCATGGCCTGGCTCGACGGATGAAACGAGATCCCGCCCGCCTGCTTGCCGCTCGTTCGCTCGAAGAACAGAAACAGCTGTTCGACGAGTTCTACGGTCCACTGTTCAACAACCGGCTGGTCCGCTGGATGGGCCGCCAGCCCGTGGCAGTCTACAGCCTCGGGATCCCGCCCAGCCAACACGCAGCCATGCTCGAGGAATCAGGAGGAAACGGCCAGAAACTGTTCGACACCTACCGCGAACGGATTCGACGGCTGGCCTGCGGCCCGAACCGTAGACCGGGTGGAGACCCATGTTGCCTCGCTGGGCGACTATCTGAAGACGGCTGCCCCTGGCTCGCTCAACGGATTCATCCTGCTCGACAGTCAGGACTGGATGCCCCCGGCCGTGATTGAGGAACTCTGGAGCCTCATCGCTCAGGTGGGCAGTGAAGACGCCAAGGTGATCTTCAGAACCGCGGGCGAGAAATCACCGGTCGAAGAGGCCCTCGCGCCGGAAACACGGGCCAAGTTCTCCTACCAGGTCGAACGCTCGCAAAAGCTGCACCTCAAGGATCGCTCTGCGATCTACGGGATGTTTCACCTCTACGAAAAGACGGGCTCGACGGAGGCATCATGACCGATCCTGCTGCCGGTAAAACATCCCGGCCGCCGGTGTCATCGTCGAACAATCGTCCGACTGGTACCCCTGACCAGGCCGCGGCAATGGACAGCATGTACCGGTTCACCCGGCACATCTACGATTTCACGCGTCGTTATTACCTGCTGGGCCGAGACCGATTGCTGGAACGGGTGGTAACTGGTCCTGAAACCGCCACTCTGGAGGTCGGCTGCGGAACCGCCCGCAATCTAATCAAACTGGGCGGTCGTCCGTTCTGCGGAGAGCTTTATGGGCTCGACGCATCCCACGAAATGCTTGAAACAGCGTCTCGCAGTGTTGCCCGGGCTGGGCTTCCTCGCGGGGAAAATCGACCGATCGTCCTGCGGCAGGGACTGGCCGAGCAACTTGACGCTGGACGCATGTTCGGCCGCGACGAGCCCTTCGACACCATTTTTTTCTCGTACTGCCTCTCCATGGTGCCGACCTGGCCAGGCGCCCTCGAGGCAGCCTTTGCAAACCTCAAGCCGGGAGGGCAACTGCTGATCGTTGACTTTTGGGACCAGGCCGACCTGCCCGGTGTTTTCGCTGCCGGGCTGAAAAAGTGGCTTTCACTGTTCCACGTTCATTACCGGCCCGAACTACACGCGGCGATCGCAGCTCTCGGAGACACAGGTGATGCCGAGGTGCAGTTCGAGTCGATCCACCGACGGTACGCCTACATTGCCACGGTGACGAAGGCGGCACGGCCTATGGCCTGAAAAATGTGATTGAATACCGACGTAACACGACGCGTCGGCGGCCCAAGACCATCTTCACCGGGGGTCATTGATATCCACGGTCTGTCGCACAAGTGTTTTCCTGCCCGATGAGCAACGGTAGTTGTCCTACCCCCGTGCTGATTTTGAAATTCTTCTCGTCCCAGTTGCTTAAACCGGTTGCTTAAACCAGTTGCTTAAAAAAGATCCCTTTGCTGTTACTGGGAGTCCTTGGCCGAAACGATAGCAACCGGCTGGAGCAATTCTGGAGTTG
>RFVE01000600.1 GCA_009922585.1 Planctomycetia bacterium | reverse complement strand
GGACGCCGAGATGGTGCGTGACACGGCGCTGGCCGCCAGTGGGCTGCTGGTCCGTAAGATTGGCGGGCCAAGCGTGAAGCCCTACCAGCCGCCCGGGGTCTGGGCCGCGGTGTCGATGGGGGGCAACACCAACCGCTACAAGCCGGACAGCGGTGCCGATCTCTACCGCCGCAGCATGTACTGGTTCTGGAAGCGGTCGGCCCCGCCGGCCTCGATGGACATCCTCAATGCTCCGTCCCGGGAACTCTGCACAATCCAGCGGGAGCGGACCAACACGCCGCTGCAGGCGTTGGTCACCCTCAACGACCCGCAGTTCATCGAGGCAGCCCGATCGCTTGCCGATGAAGCCCTGTTCCTCGGGGGCGGTACCGACGATGACCGCTTCGATTTCATCGCCCACCGCCTACTGTCCCGGCCACTGGCGCCGGCTGAGCAGACGATCGTGAAGCAGTCACTGGCCAAGCTCACCGCCTGGTACCAGGCCCACCCCGAAGACGCAAAGGCCGTGATCACCATCGGTGCATCACAGCCAGAGCATGACAACGCCGTCCTCCTGGCCAGTTGGACCATGCTGACCAACCAACTGATGAACCTCGACGAGGTGCTTTGCAAATAAGGCAGTCACTAACCAGTAATCCCGAACAGTCCGCAACCAACCAACAAAACACCTGAGCACGTCACCGGTGAGGGGTTACCCATGCCCCGAGAGCCGGCGTCGGAAACTGAGCGAAGCCAGGATGGCGAAGCGAGGTTTCCGTCGAGAGAGCGAAGGGCAGGATGCCCAAAGCGAACGTCCGGCGACGGGGCGTGGGCAACCCCGGCAACTGCGCAGCCAGCCCGTGTGACCGGCCAACAACCCATCCGACACATCATCGTCATCGCGAGGAGAACCGCTCATGAATCCCCCCATTCGCTCGCCCCTTGATGAGCTTGGCCTCAACCTCACCCGCCGCCGGTTCTTTGAGCAGGGCAGCCACCTGCTCGGCGGAGCGGCGCTGGCCTCGCTGCTAGGCAAGAGCGGCCAAGCCGCCACCAACATGCAGGCTGCGG
>RFVE01000599.1 GCA_009922585.1 Planctomycetia bacterium | reverse complement strand
GGCGCGCTTGCGGGAAAAAATGATGTGGATGCTTTGGTGCCGCAGGCGGCATCTGCCTCGGTGCAGGTGGTTGATGGCCCCATCCTTGAGGTGACCCAGCGGGCTGACCGCGACTATGTGCCGCGTGGTGGGATGGTGACGTACCAGATCGACTATGTGAACCGGGGCCTGGCAGCGGCCAACGATGCGGCGCTGGATAACTTCTTGCCCACCGACACCCGTGTGCTGGCAGCACCCGGTGCCAGCGAGACAGATGAAGGACTGAGATGGTCAACAGACGCCCTTGGGGCGGGCCAATCGGGTTCTGTGATGACGCGTCTTGAGGTTGCGGGTAATGCGGCGGTGGGTGCGAATCTGCTCAACGTGGTGACGCTTTCGGATGCGAACCAGACGGTCTATGCCGAACCCTATGACGTGGTCGTGACTGATGGCGCGGTACTGGAGACAGACATTGCCACCTTGCCGAGCGTGGCGGCACCTGGTAAGCCGCTTATTTATACGGTGAGTTATGCCAATAAGGGTTCGGCTGCTGCAACGGATGTCACACTGCAGTTTGCGGTGCCCGCCGATGTAACCGTGAGTAATTGTGATGGGTGCACGGTTGCGGGTAACCGCTTGACCTGGTCCCTCGGCACACTGCAAGCCGATGACAGTGCCAGTGCCAGTAAACAAATCGTGGCAACGGTGGGCGCGGCGGTGCCTGAGAATACCAGCCTGTATGCGGCGAGCATTATCTCTGCCGGTGCTGGCCAACCCACATCTTTGGGCGGCACGCTGAAGCAGGCGATATCGCGGCTCATTGATGCGCAGCGTGGCGCTGCGCTGGCGGCGGGCAGTGACCGCACCACGACCTCCCAGCGGCCCGGGCCGCTGACGTTGGCGTCAACCTTGGTAGCGCGGGCACCGGCCACCGAGATCACGGCGACGGCGACGGATCAGGTGATACCGGGTGGTCAGATCAGCGTGCAGGCGAGTATTGCTAACGCGGGCTCTGCCACGGCAACGGGCACGACGCTGGAGACGCGACTGCCTGCGGGCACGACGCTGGTC
>RFVE01000598.1 GCA_009922585.1 Planctomycetia bacterium | reverse complement strand
GGGATCGAAATTGCCCCCTACTTCAATCCGATTGTCGACAAGTCCAAGTATGACGTCCTCTACGTCGACTGCATCGACAACGATGAGATTCAGCGGAAGGCGGCGGAGAATCCCGGAGCGGTTGATCGGCTGGTACCGAGGATCGACGCGGTCTGGGTGCCCGGGGTGCCGCTGACTGAGTGCATCGGCAACGAGCCACTCTTCTATGCCGTCGCCTCGCATGTGCTTGAGCACGTTCCCAACCCGCTCGGCTGGCTGCAGGAGATTCTCGACTGCCTCGAGCCGGGCGGCCTGATCGCCCTGATGCTGCCGAACCGTGAACGGTCGATGGACTATTACCGGCAGCCGACCAGTTTTGCCCAGCTGATGGGCTGGTCGATCGAAAAGCCGGCCAAGCCGACACCAACCCAGGTCATGGATTTTCTGTCGCAGTCGTTTGAGGACGACGGGGCGGTTGACTTCGAGCCCCCGCTGCCGCCCTTCACGGAGGCAAAACGCCACTACACCGACACCGAGGCGATCGGGTTTGCCGAATTCGTGGCCCGGGAAAATCACTACCTCGACGTTCACTGCAGTGTTTGGACTCCTGACTCATTTGTCGAGGCCTTCACTCGCGTCATTGCTGCCGGCCGGCTCGATGTCGAGATCATCGGTCCATTCACCGGCTTCCCCGGGGCCACGACGGCCGAGTTTCTCGTCTACCTGCGGAAGCGGGATGACACTGCAGAGTGATGCCAACAAGCAGTCCTGCGATGATGGATGAACGGCCGATCGTGCTGCACGTCGGCGGGATGAAGGCCGGCTCGTCGGCCCTGCAGTATGACCTGACCTGGCAGCCGGTCCGGTCGGCGGTGAACGCCGGAGAGCCGGCCTACGAATACGTCAGTCTGCTGCCCTCCCAGACCCTGCGGGCGACGCAGTTGCAGCAGCATGCTGCCAACTTCTCGGCCCACTATAGCATGAGCGACCAGATCCACAGCCTGCTTGAGCAGCCGGCCGAGGGGCTGGCGGCCGGGCTGGCGGGGCTCCAGCGGGTTCATCAGGACGGCC
>RFVE01000597.1 GCA_009922585.1 Planctomycetia bacterium | reverse complement strand
GTTTCAGCAGACTGCCGAGGCCGTCGAGGGCCTGCTGCGATTCCTGCAGCAGGGCGGGGTCGGCCAGATCGGAAACAGCCAGCCGATGGCGGTAGTGCGTTTGCACCCAGGTCTCGAGGCAGTCGAGCCGCTCGGGGGTCATCAGGACGGGCTGGTGAACCGCCGCCAGTTGATCAGGCGAAAGTGCCAGTCGCAGCCGCAGGCAGGCCGGGCCGCCGCCGTTTCGCATGCTCTGGCGGACTGTGACGGGATGAACCGCTGTGACGGGGTTCTCGCCGGCGAGCAGACCGTCGAGCCAGTCACTCACCAGCGGGTGCTCGCGGCATTCGGCCGGGCAGATCAGGGCCATGCCGCCGCCCGGCAGGCTGACCAGTTGGCTGTTGAACAGGTAGGTCTCGACAGCGACAGCGAGGGGGATCTGCCGCTGGGCAACTTCGATGACCGTCAGGTCCTCACCGCAGCACGTCCGATAGCAGGCCCGCACGGCGGCAATGGCCGCCGGCCCGTCGGCATAGGCCTGTTCGTGAACCAGCAGCAGATTTTCGTTGCCCACGGCGATGACGTCATTGTGAAAAACGCCAGCGTCGACCGCTGACGCGCTCTGCCGCAGGAAGACCGTGCGGTCAGCCGCCAGGCCATGCAACCGGGCAGTTGCCTGTGACGCGGCCAATGACTGCCGAGCCGGGAACCGGCTGGTTGAATGCTCGTCTGCGGCCCGGCCGTAGGTGAACAACTCGACGCCGGGCTCGCCATGCCGCGGTGCCAGCCGCGTGTGGTTGGCCGCTCCCTCGTCGGCAAAGCCAACCGCTGCCGGCAGCGGAGCATGGTGGCAGAAGTGTTTTGGGTCAGCGAAGATCTGCCGCAGCACCGTTGCCGTTGCCGTTGTCTCAAGCGACCGGTGCCACTGGCTGACGAGATTGGCCGGCGTCAGGTGCAGCCGGCCGTCGGCGGTGTCGGCATTCGGCGAGACGGTGGCGGCATTGGCCGCCCACATCGAGGATGTGCTGGCGGCAGCCGAGAGGAGGTCTGGAGCTTCACGGGCGGCCAATG
>RFVE01000596.1 GCA_009922585.1 Planctomycetia bacterium | reverse complement strand
GCTGCGGAATGGCGGAGTAAATACCGCCATCCATCAGCATTCTTCAAGATGCCAATTACCACAACCAAATTGTCAAGGATCGAGTTTGCAGAAAGAATTCTGCGTGGCACCGACGCGATCGACACCACTTCAACGCTACGGACTCTAACGCAAGTTTCGGGGACTTCAAGAACCCGATTCAGGGAAATCATCCGAGCACTGCCCCCACAAACTCCAACCGCCAGCGGTCTGTTCAACCAATGGCCGTCGCGTCACGATCGGGCAGATCGGGAAAGATAGTCGTCAGCTGGCGTACGGTCAAGCGGCGAGCAAAAAATCCGCGAGAGCTGCATAAATATGCGACGTTCGCCCCATCAACCGTCAGCTAGGATCACAGCCGACATCAAGTAGAGTGGGACTTAAAAGCCCCTCCGAAGCCGTCCGCGACGCTCGTATTCAGTTCTTTGTGCATGCCCGAATATCCCCATAAAACCCTCCGGAAGGTGACTTTGCGGCCTCAAAAACCCTCCAGCAGACTGTGCATAACTTCTGACGCAGGATGCGGCGATCGGCAACCACGAGAACCCTCGGTGTTTTCGGGCGTTGCCCAAGTGGAAAAAGGCCACAGATGGTTTTTTCCACGAACAGCTATGGACGGCTGCCTCTATCGCAGCCTCAGTTCGGTTGCAGCAACCGTGTTGCTGGCGACTGGAGGGGCTGCGGCAGCCGCCGATGCACCTGGTGCAGGAACAGCCTCCCCAGTTGAAGTCGCAGCGGTCCGCCGAGTTGATCTCGCCACGGGCCAATCATTCGTCGGAACTGTTTATCCGGCTCGTAGCAGTGACATCGGCAGTGCGGTCGATGGCAGGGTAGTCGAGCTTCCCGTCCGTGAGGGCCAGGCGGTTGAAGCGGGTGAACCAATTGCCGAACTCTTGCGAGGCCTGCTGGAAATCGAGCAGGCAGGCAGCTTGGCCGAGCTGGACCGTCTCCAGCAGGTCTTGGCGGAACTGCAGGCTGGCTCACGACCGGAAGAGCTCGAGCAGGCCCGTGCTGACGTCGCTCGCCTCGAGGC
>RFVE01000595.1 GCA_009922585.1 Planctomycetia bacterium | reverse complement strand
ATGTTGCGGATGCTCGCCCCCCGCCAGCCGTAGATGGCCTGATCGGGGTCACCCGTGACGGCCAGATTCTGGTGGTCAAGCGACAGCCCCCGGAGGATGCAGTATTGGACGGCGTTGGTGTCCTGGTATTCGTCAACCAGCATCCAGCGGTACCGGGCGTCGAGCTGGCGACGAAGATCGGGATTGTCCAGCAGCAGCCGGGCGATGTGCACCAGCAGGTCGTCAAAGTCGACCGAGTTGGCCTCCAGCAGCATCTCCTGATAGAGCGGCCAGACCCGGGCAACGACCTCGTCTGCCGGCCGGCCCCAGCGGGGTTCGAAGGTTTCCGGCGTGACCAGGTCGTTCTTGGCCCGGCTGATCGTGCCGGCGATGCGGCCGATCGGGGTGTGGGTCAGCGACAGGCCGAGCCGCTTGGCGGCCCGCTTCAAGACTGACTGAGAGTCATCGGGGTCGAGAATTGAATAGTCACTGGTGAGTCCCACCAGCCGGGCCTGGGATCGCAGCAGCCGGGCGGCAAAGCGGTGGAAGGTGCCCATCTCGACGGGCTGGGGACCGACCAGATCGGTCACCCGCCTGCGCATTTCGTCGGCCGCCTTGTTGGTGAAGGTGAGGGCCACGATCTGATGGGCGGGAACACCTGCTTGAATCAGATGGGCCACCCGGTGGGTGACGACGCGGGTCTTGCCACTGCCGGGGCCTGCTAGCACCAGCAGTGGCCCCTCGACGTGGGTTGCCGCCTGACGCTGGCTCGGATTCAAAGAATCGAGAGAAATTTGCCGCACTGAACCGAAATGCTGTCGGCCTGAGAACGAAGGGAAAGCTGACCCGGCACTGGCAAAACAAGTTGCAAAGGCCAGCCACCCGATCGCTGGTTGGTCGTAAGTTGTGAGAATTGAGTATATTCCGCCATGGCCGAGAGCGGGACACCAAGTGTCTGACTCGTCGGCCGGCGACGGCAGGTAGGCCGCCGCCTGTGATTCGCGGGCTTCCCCGGCACTGGTTCCGGGTGACCCGGTTCATTCCACCACCCATCGCAGCACGGGAGGGACCCCATGCCCAGGATTGCCTACAAGAG
>RFVE01000594.1 GCA_009922585.1 Planctomycetia bacterium | reverse complement strand
GGCAACAACGAGGTGACGATCGAACTGGCCGAGCCGACCGAGATCGACCGCGTCGTCTTTTCGAGTGCCCGCGGCGAAAAAACGCCAGAGCACAACCTGTTTGGGTTTGTGGCTGAGTACCGCATCGAGGTCTCGGATGACGGCAAGCAGTGGACGGAGGTGGCGCACGGACGGGACCGTCGGCCCCGGGAGCAGCCACTTCCAGGGGCAAAGCCACCGGCAGGCCGGCAGCAGGCACTGAGTCATCTGGAGCATCGGCTGCTCGCTGCGGCGACAACCCCCGCCGAGGCTCAACAACGCCAGACGCTCGCCGCAGAGCTCCGCAAGGTCGAGGCCGCCATCAGCAAAGTGCCTGCCCTGCCTCGGGCCTGGCTGGGCCGCCGCAGTGCCAAGGACGCCGCCGGCCCCTTCCACATCTTTCTGGGCGGCAGCCCGCAGAAGCGGGGCGACGAGGTAACGCCGGCGAGCCTCTCTTTTCTGGAGGAGGTCACCGAGCCGTATACGCTGTCGGCCGACACGCCGGAGGCCCAGCGGCGCCGGGCCTTAGCCGACTGGATCGTCGCACCAGGTAACCCGTTGACCCCGCGGGTGCTGGCCAACCGGCTCTGGCACTATCACTTCGGCACCGGCATTGTGGCCACGCCCAACGACTTCGGCGTGATGGGTTCAGCCCCGTCGCATCCACAACTGCTCGACTGGCTGGCCCGGCAGCTGGTTGCCGGAGGCTGGCGGCTGAAGCCTCTGCACAAGCTGATCATGACCTCGCAGGCTTACCGGCAGAGTGGCCAGTGGCGGGAAGAACCAGCAGCCGTCGACAGTGACGCCCGGCTGCTCTGGCGGTTCCCTCCCCGGCGGCTCTCGGCCGAAGAACTTCGCGACACCCTGCTAGCCGTCTCAGGCACACTCGACCCGACGATTGGCGGCCCCGGCTTCCGGCTTTACCAGTTCGAGCAAGACAACGTCTGCAGCTACACGCCACTCGACGAGCACGGGCCGGAGACCTATCGCCGAGCCGTCTATCACCAGAATGCCCGGGCCTCGGTGGTCGACCTGATGACCGAGTTTGATCAGGCCGACTG